>CAIYUD010000069.1 GCA_903929325.1 uncultured Opitutia bacterium
GTCGCCCAACTTGCAGACGTCTTCGACGTTGTTCACGCGGAAGTCAGCCAGTTCGGAGACGTGGACGAGGCCTTCTTGGCCAGGAAGACATTCGACGAATACGCCGAATTCTTTCACGGAGCGCACGATACCTTTATAAGTTTTCTCGATTTCGATTTGAGCCGAAATCAGGTTCACTTCGTTGACAGCGCGGGCGAGCTTCTCTGCATCGATTGCAAAGATGGTGACCCAACCGGAGTCGTCTTGGTCGATATCAATTTGGCAACCGGTATACTCGGTGATGCGTTTGATATTCTTACCACCTGGACCAATAAGCGCGCCGATCTTGTCGGACGGAATCTTGATACGGTGAGTGCGTGGAGTGTGTTCCTTGAGTTCAGCACGGAAGCTCGGCATTGCCGCTTCCATGATGGTCAAGATCGCTTCACGTGCGGTCTTGTTCTGAACAATCGACTCCTTGGCAATCGCGATAGGGAGACCGTGGATCTTGAGGTCGAGCTGGAAGGCAGTGATGCCTTCGCGCGTACCGCAGATCTTGAAGTCCATGTCACCGAAATGGTCTTCGGCGCCAATGATGTCGGTGAGGACTTTGTGGCGGGCAATCTTGCCACCCTGCTCGTCGGTGACGAGACCGCAGGAGATACCTGCGACGGGGAGCTTAATCGGAACGCCAGCGTCCATCAGAGCCAAGGTACCACCACAGACCGAAGCCATGGAAGTGGAACCGTTGGATTCCATAATCTCGGAGACGAGACGGATGGAATAAGGGAAGTCCTGTTCGGAAGGCAGCACCGAGAGCAATGCACGCTCTGCGAGGTTACCGTGGCCGGTCTCGCGACGGCTGGTCATACCAAAACGCCCTGTCTCACCAACGGAGAAAGGAGGGAAGTTATAGTGCAAGAGGAACGAGCGGGTCTTAGGACCGCCCGTGATGGCATCGACTTCTTGGGCATCCTTGGAAGTACCAAGGGTCGCAAGCACGAGACCCTGGGTCTCACCGCGCTGGAAGATAGCGGAGCCGTGGACGCGTGGAAGCACGTCGGTAGCGCAGCTAATCTTGCGGAGGTCAGCAGGACCGCGACCGTCGGCACGCTTGCCGGACTGGATGATCGCATTGCGATAGACCTTCTCTTGGAGTTTCTCGAACGCCATCTTGACGTTGCGGGTGTCGAAGGTTTCGCCGAGCTCAGCCTTACAAGCAGCTTTAGCCTTCTCGATCACAGCTTTCACGGCATTACCGCGAGCAGCTTTAGATTCCAGGAAGATAGCTTTCTGGAGTTGTTCGCCTTCAGCCGAAACGCGCTCGCAGATAGCGAGAGCCTTGGCGTCGACGGTGACGAGCGGGTACGTGCGCTTTGTCTTACCAACTTTTGCAGCGAGTTCGCGCTGTGCACGGATGAGGGGCTGAATAGCTTTTTGTGAGTATTCAAGTGCGGCGACGAAGTCGGCATCGCTGATTTGGTCAGCAGAACCTTCGATCATCATCATGTCGTTTTCGTTACCAACGTAGATGAGGTCCAAGTCGGACTCATACATTTGTTCGTGGGTAGGATTGACGACGAACTGTCCACCAACGCGACCAAGGCGGATGCCAGCAATCGGGCCGTTCCAAGGAATGTCGGAGCAAAGGAGCGCAGCCGAAGCAGCAGTCACCATGAGCGCATCAGGGTCGTTGGATTGGTCAGCCGAAAGCACGAGGCCGATGACCTGCACTTCATTCAAGAAGCCCTCAGGGAAGAGGGGGCGCAGGGGGCGGTCGCAAAGACGGGAGGTGATGACTTCCTTGTCGCTCGGTTTAGCTTCGCGACGGAAGTAGCTACCAGGGAAGCGGCCGGCTGCGGCAAACTTTTCGCGGTAGTCAACTGTCAGAGGGAAGAAGTCCTGGTCGGGTGAGCGAAGGTCTTCGGCGGCGGTGGCGGAAACGAAGAGCGTGGTATCGCCCTTACGGATAGTGACAGCACCATTAGCCAATCGGCCAATGCTACCTGAGCTGATGGTGATACCGAATTCTTCGATAGTCACCGAGTGTTGTTGTTTCATGTGTGTTTTGGGTGCGGTTTGATCCGCGTTGTGCTGGGCGGGATGCCCAGCGGGTTTTTTCTTTTGGGGAAAGTTAAACCGTAAGGCCGGCCTCGCCACAGGGGCAGGGACGGACAGGTACGGTCAAGCGCTCGCTTACTTACGCAGGCTGAGCTTGGTGATAATCGCGTTGTAGCGTTCCACCTCGGTAGCCTTGAGATAATTGAGCAGCTTGCGGCGACGATTGGTCATCTGGATCAGACCGCGGCGGCTGTGGAAATCTTTACGGTGGTCACGAAGGTGTTCCGTGAGGTGGTTGATGCGTGCCGTGAGGAGCGCAACTTGGACTTCGGATGAACCGGTGTCCTTAGCGTCCTTTTGGAACTGTTTGATGAGGTCTGTCTTATCGATCGACATGGTATGTGGTGTGTTTGTTTGGGTTGGAGCCGCCCTGGGGTGTTTCCCGTGGACCAGCTACGCGCCGATCTCACCGTGTGGTAGCGGAAGTTTCCGCTGGCCCGTGCGAGAGGGGCGCCGCCCCGCTCGCTCACGAAGGTAAGCCTTTTAAATGAGGGTTCCCCCCTCCCGATGCAAGGGCAATTAAGAGACTAAAGACTAAGGCTAAAGGACTAAAAGGGGTGCTAATTGCAGGGAGCTTAAGACCTAAAGTCTCACCTGGCCGTTTTCTTTAGTCCTTAGTCTTTAGTCTCACTTTAATCCTAAGTCTCACTTGGCACATCTCTTTAGTCTTTAGTCCTTAGTCTTTAGTCTCACTTGGCCGTCTTCGTCGTCCGTAAGTGCTGCCAAATCGCCTCAAACTGATCATCCGCCTGTCCATCGAGTGTCTCGGTAATTTGGGTCTGCCCGTCTTCGTCGACAAACTTCGGCATCTTGGTATCAGGCGTCACGCGGGTTGGGGCAATCATCCAGCGCTTATAGAAACTTGGACGAAGGCGTTCGGTCGCAGTTGCGAGATTCGTCGATGGGGCTTCGAAAGGTGCCGTCGCTGGGCGCGTGCCGAGCGGGTGACATTGAATGCAATTAAATCCGCCTGTCGCACCGAGTAACTTCGTACCAATCTTGGCAAGTTCGTCGTCCACCGGATCTTCTTTAGCCAAGGTACAACTGAAGCCATGCTGGTGACTTAATCCGGTAGAAAGTCCTGAAGCGTAAAAAGCAAAAGCGGGCATGCGGGCAATCAACCAGTAACGCGGCTTTGCCATCGGCTGGCCGGCAATGAAGGCAGCAGACCACTCGGGACGAAGTTTTTCGCCAAGCCAAGTTAACGATGGTAAAGGACCGTCCGGGTGAGGGTCGCCCTCTTTGACCTCTTTCTTAGGTGCCGCTGCCCGCAGTGTCTTACAGTCAGCATCCAAAGTTGACCACACACTGGGTTGTCCATCGTGCTCGTGACATGCCGCGCAACGTAACTGCGTGATTTGCCGTGCCGCAAATTCCGCAGGCACATCCACTTTGAGTGACGCAAAATCAGTCTGCGCAAATGCGCGGAGTGCAGAAATCTGCGAAGCGGACAAAGCGAAATCAGGGGCTTGTCCGTGCGCAACACCCGCATCTGTGACGCAACCCTTGGTCCATCCTGTCTTCAGAGTATCTGCCAACGAAGGACGTCCCGGAATCGCAGCGCCTGCATGACAATTCAAACAGCCGGCAGCAACGAGCTGTGCTGCACCTTTTTCGACGTCACCTTTGGGCGCCGCCGGCAAAACGAGTTTCGCTTCCGTTAACAAATATGCCGAGAGCTGCGCGGCCTCTTCAGCACTTAACTGGAAGTTTGGCATACGCGTCGCCCGGTAAAGTTTCGCCGGATCCTGCAAGTACTCTATCAATGCTGCGGGCTGCCACTTCGCAGCAACGTGCGCAAGCGGTACGCGATTTCCCGCATCTGCCACCGCCGTACCCGGCGTCGTGTGACAGGCAATACAACCGAGATTCGCAAAGAGTGCACCGCCCGTTGTTGATTGCGTGGCATCAACCTTGCCGCCGACAGGCGCGCCCTGTGACGCAAGGTAAGCTGCTAAATCTACAGCCCGTGAATCTGGCTTGGCTAAATCGCCTGAAAAAACTTTTGGCATCAAACTGCCCGGACGGTAGGCATGCGGATCTTGAATCCACGCCAATAAAAAGGCCTGCGTATAACGCTCACCAAGATTCGCGAGGATGGGGGCGTCTTGAGCGAGCTCAGGCATGCCCTGCCCCGCCATGGGCACACGAGCGGCGTCGATGTGACATTGGGCGCACCGCAGTTGCGCAAAGAGCCGACGTCCTTCGCGCTTCGCCATACCTGCAGCCGTGAGCTCAGGGTTATGTCGCAAGACCATCGGCGGAACGGGCTCTACCGGAAATGCACGCGCAGACCATTGCAGACGGAAAGTGGCATCACCCGTAGTCGGTGGCGTGTACTCTACCACAATCGGATTCTCACCTTTATTTAAAGTAATCGCAGAACCTTTGGTACCCTCAAAGACAGTTTGTCCATTGATGGTGCACTTAGCCGTTCCCGTAAGCACCGCACTAAAGCGAACCTCTGCACGTAAATCTGAAACGAGTACGCCCGTCCATTTAGCCTTAAAGGGTCCAACAGGTAGAAACGGTGAAACCACTTCGCCTGCAGGCACGTGCAATGCCACAAGGCGTTCGACACGAACATCCGACTGACCGCCCGCTTCAAGTTGCAGGGCTAAACCAGGCTCAGAAGGTGCCGCAACGGCGCAAGCCGCTGAAAAGCACATACCGATAAAACCTAGCAGCCGCATCAGATCTTTATTTCTCAGAGCAACGACCGCAGCCGCAACAACCAAAACGACGGCGGACAGAGAGCCAAACACTGGCCAGCGAAACACCCACGACGGCAGGGATCATCCAGCCAGACGTTTTGGTATTTCGTGGAGCCAACGAACGGTAATCCGTGCCGGGTTTATCGGCAGGTGGGACGACATTAATCGTGTGGCAGATTTCATCGGGTACACGCGAACCATCTTCGGCTTTCACGTTCATCTTAATGCGTGATTGCATCACTGGCTTGAGACCAGGGACTTCGAGGAAGACTGTGCGGCGATCAGCCGAAAGCTTCACTGAGCGAATCGCAATCTTCTCCGTACCCTGATCTTTCGCCGCACGTGAAGTGCCCGCGCTTGGTTTAATTTCAGGTGAACCATAATCCCCTGACCAAATATAGTTATTCTGCTCGAGTGCATAGTTTTCAAGATTCGCACCACTGGTTGCCTCAAGCGGACCGCTAAAGCCAATCGTGATACCTGCATCCGTTACGTGCAGTGAGTCGGGCATGGTTGTCGACTTGCCCGTGAAGCGTACGCGCTGGATGGTGCCGTCTTTTACTGCGTTGGTTTGCCAGCCTTTGAGGCCGCCGACGTATAACTGACCATCGACCTTGCTGAAACGTCCGCGCATCACACCGGATGCAAAACGCAGAGGGAACTTAACGACGCCGCCTTGGGGCACGCCATTCACGCGCTCTTGAAGGACTAAGAAGAGCGAGGACTTTCCGTACGAGAGGTAAAGCATGCGACCGAGCAACGAGCCCCACTTCTCACTGGTCACCCATGTCTGCCCGCCATTGGAGTTATCAATGTCGTACGGTATCCAACAAAGATGCGTGCCCGGCTGCGTGGGCGCAGGATCTCGGTGCGAAAGATCTGGGACTTCAATAAAGTCGCCCGCTTTATCGAGAATATGAATGTAGTCGACCGGGACCCATGTGCCCTGGTTATCGCCATTGCTGACTTCACCATTGGGACCAATACCCATGCCATTGGGGGCACGAATGCCCGTGCCAATGACCTCAAACTTCGAACCGTCACGGGAGACTTTAAAGATCGCACCATGGTGATCGCTTAAGGGACCCCAACCACGTCCTCCTGGATTCACTGGGCCACCTTTTAGGAAGTAGAAGTTCCCCTGGGCATCGCATTGGAGATCGAATGTAAACTCGTGGAAGTTCGGGGTTACTTGGACGTCGTTGTTAAAGCACTCGTACTGGTCAGCTTCACCATCACCATTCAAGTCACGCAAGACGGTGATTTGGTCACGCCCCAGAACATAGACCACATCTTTCGAAATGCAGAGTCCAAGACCATGGAAGATACCCGTCGCAAAACGCTTCCAAGTGATCTTCGAGAGACTTGCATCTACACCCGTGCCAATCCAGACATCGCCACTCCATGTAGAAAAGGCGATGCGGTTATCGGAGAAAAGATCGAGGCCGCCGACGCGAATCCAAGAATTGTAGGGGTTCTTTTCAGGAACCGGGAGCGTGTCGACGACGTAGGGCGCTGCTTCGATTTCACGAATGCGATCCGCGTCAGGTGTCTCTGCGGACTTAAGTTTCTTTAACTGCTTCTCTTGTTCAACACTCCCCAAGATTCCGGCCACTTCGATTGTTTCTTTCCAGCGAGCAGGGCCTCCGCGAGTCAGTGCAGAAAGATCCGCAACATCCGTCGAGATACGCCCACCTTTCGAATAGGTGACTTTAAAACGTGTTCCCTTGGCGACCTTGGTGAGCTTCAACGACAGCGTCTTACCACTTGCAGTTAAACCGGATGACGGCACGCCCCAGACAGTCACGGATGTTGCATCTTTCAGATTTTCACCGCCACCAACAACCGCTTGCCCGTGCGCGGCTTCAACAACGCCTTCGCCTTGAAGGTCCGCAAGCTTCACATAGCCGTCGAGCGTACCCGCGGTGACTTCAAAGGTGCGTGTCATCACATCCTGACCATCAATTTTTTCGCGCTCACCCATCTCGAGAACAGAAGCCGTCCCAACCGTATAGGAGAAAATTACTTTATCACCGTGAATAAAGAGGCCACGGTACTTCGCTTCGGCTGCAGGAATCGGACCAAGCGGAACTTTCGCATACTGACTACCTTTGCCGCCATTCGGCAGCACACGGTTGTCCTTAAATGATCCGTCAACACTCCAGCCAGGACCTGGATTGGTTTCGTAGAAAATTTTAGCACCCTTGGGCGGACCTGGGTTAGGACCGTGATCACCATCGAAAGCGACGCCCTGCAGGCGAATCCAGCCACCCGTCCAACCACCAGCCATACGCACCGTCTCAGTATCAAAAAGCGAACAGGCCTCGCGGGCGCCATGGCGAACAGCGATACCTTTATTCGCTACGCTACCCTTGCCGTTGAGGGTCGTCTGGCCTCGAGCATTTTCGAAACTGGCCGACAAGAAAGGACCATAGTCCATTTTCTCGTAAATTTTATCCTCTGCACTCAACGACAGCGCGCTAAGGGTACAGATGAAGATGCGAAGGGCAGCGAGACGCATAGGAAAGTGTTAAGGACAAAACCGAAGCCTGTCCACCGAGATGGACAGCAAATGGGGCCTTAGGTTGCCGTTTACTTAAGCAAAATAGGCGACCCCGCCCTCAAAAATCGGCTGAACTTTCTCACCCGGGATATTTCGGGCAATATTCGCACCACGGCGCTCACTGTGCCCCATCTTGCCTAAGACACGACCACATGGACTACTAATACCCTCAATCGCAGCGACTGAACCATTGGGATTAAATTCAATGGCGTGCGAGGGCTGGCCTTGGTGATCAGCGTACTGGAAAGCAACCTGCCCTTTGCTTACAAGATCTTGAATGACGGATGCGGATGCCGTGAAACGACCTTCACCATGCGAGAACGGAATCGCGTGGGTCTGGCCTACTTCAAGTTTGGAAAGCCACGGTGAAAGTACCGAGGAAACGCGCGTCGTGGCGTAACGGGAAATGTGACGTCCAATGCGGTTATGGAAAAGCGTCGGCGAGCCTGGCTCTAAATCGCGAATTTCTCCATAAGGAACGAGACCTAGCTTAATCAGCGCTTGGAAACCATTACAGATGCCGAGCACCAAACCGTCGCGTGACTTTAAAAGATCCATCGTGGCATCACGCACAATCGGCGAACGGAATACCGCTGCGATGAACTTGCCGGAACCATCTGGTTCATCACCCGCACTGAATCCGCCGGGAATCATTAAAATCTGCGAACGCTTTAACCCATCAGCCAAGGCGGCCAAAGATTCGGCTAAGCTTGCAGCATCGAGATTGCGCAGAACGAGGATTTCAGGCTCAGCACCCGCTTGTCGGAATGCACGTGCCGTATCGTATTCGCAATTCGTACCGGG
Source organism: uncultured Opitutia bacterium (assembly GCA_903929325.1). Taxonomy (GTDB): domain Bacteria; phylum Verrucomicrobiota; class Verrucomicrobiia; order Opitutales; family UBA953; genus UBA8828. Next base: position 8,182 of record CAIYUD010000069.1, read on the forward strand.
GAAGACTGGAATCAGGACGCGTGGACGAGCGACGCGAACCTTCGGACGGCTCGTTGAGCGCGTTGGGTGGTTAAAGGTAGCGGGTTGACCTTCAGGCTCACTGGCGCGGGTTGGGAAGACCGACTCAAGCGTACCTTCGTAGGCTTGGCGGAGTTGCGAAATCGGAATCGAAACGTTTGGCCAGCGGAACTCGGGCTCAGCAATCACTTTACCCAGAGACTTATGCGGCAACGAGCCAAGGTCACGCAACGAGGCAACCTCGAGCACGAGTGAACCGTACGACGCGACTAAAAAGTCATTGGCAGGAAGTGCCGTCAGGGAAACGCCCAACTGATTTCCAAAGGTCATTCGAGCAACGGCGTGCCCTACCCCGCCCGCACGTACTGCCGATGCTGCGCGCACTTTACCGGCAGCCATAAGTTTATGCACCGCGGCTA
>CAIYUD010000070.1 GCA_903929325.1 uncultured Opitutia bacterium
GATCTAATCGCACGATGGACTACCGGTTCTCGTGGGAAAAAATGCTTTCGTTCGAAGGAAACACTGCGCCCTACCTCCTCTATCAAGCCGTGCGCGTTCGTTCGGTCTTCCGTAATGCCGGTCTAAAAGTTGGCCAAGGCGAAGAAGGTGCAAGCGCGCCTGAAACGCCTGGAGAAATTGCCCTCGCTCGAAAACTACTGGGGTTCTCTGCCGCTCTCGAAGAAGCCTGCGCCGATCTTCGTCCGCACGCACTCTGTACTTACCTTTACGACCTCGCAGGCGCCTACAGCTCGTTCTACGCCGACAATAAAGTACTCGTCGATGAACCTGCAGTAAAAGCACGGCGCCTTGCCCTCTGCGCACGCACCTCTGCCCTACTCGAGTCTGGACTGCGCCTACTAGGCATCGAGCCACTGGAGCGGATGTAAGCGCATTGTGCCATCCCTCTATCTCCATATTCCATTTTGCGCATCGACGTGCGACTTCTGCGCTTTTTACCAAGAGCAACCTGAGCGCGCCAAGATTGACCAATACTTAGCAGGGATGGAGCGCGAGCTAGCCCTCGTTCCACCGGGCGGAAGTGTCACTACTGCCTTCTGGGGCGGAGGGACACCGGGGCTCCTCCCAGCCGAAGATCTACATCGACTCGGGAAAGCCATGGTGAAGGCCGGCGGTCAGCCGGCAGAATGGTCAGTGGAACTCGCACCGTCGTCTGTACGCGCAGATAAGCTAAAGGCCCTTCGCGATGTCGGCGTGACGCGCGTTTCCATGGGCGTACAGAGTTTTGATGACGCAACACTTGATGCCCTCGGACGGCGCCATTCGACCAAACAAATTCACGACGCCTGGGAACTCGTCCAAGCCGCCGGCTTCAAGAGCGTCAATCTCGACCTCATCTTTGCTGTGCCCGGACAAGATGAAGCCCGCTGGGAAGCCGACCTGCGCACGGCTATTGCACTTCAGCCTGAACACCTTTCGACCTACTGCCTGACGTTCGAAGAAGACACCGCTATGTTTGTGAAACTTTCTAAAGGCAAAGTTAAGATCGACCATGAACTCGAGGCGCGCTTGTACCGCCGAACCTGGAAAATCTTGAACGAAGCGGGTTATGAGCAGTACGAAATTTCAAACTTCGCACGCCCAGGACACGCCTGCGAACACAACCTAGCCACTTGGGATATGCAGGAATGGATTGGTTACGGTCCTTCAGCTTCTTCGCAGTTTGCGGGTCGCCGTCAGACAAATGTCCACGACCTTGAGCAATGGCTCAAAGGCGTCGAAAGTGGTAAGCTCGCGACCGAACAAATCACCGAGTTGACGCCCGAGCTTTTACTCTGCGATGCACTTGTCTTTGGACTACGCACCAACGCCGGCGTAAAGCCATCTGCTCTCGCACAACGCTTTGCCACGCCTTTGCCCCCAAAGTTCACTACGTTCGCCCAACAGCTTGCAGAAGAAGACCTAGCAACCTGGGATGGCGCCACGCTCGTGCTAACAGACGAAGGTCGACTCCGCGCAGATGCTGTCGGCAGAAAAATTATGCAGATTTTCTGAAATGGAATACGCCTTTTTTGCTACCTTCCTTTTCGCATGGTCTGTTTCCTGTGCTCGCCAAAGCACAAAAGCTCACGGCCCGAATGTTGCGAATAGTGGACGCATTCTCGTAGCCCTAATCTTCTTCACCCTCGTCGTACTCTTGACCGGCCGAAAGCCCATCACGCCAGGCTGGGAGTGGTTGGTTTTGAGTGGAGCACTGGGATTAGGCGTCGGCGATATCGCACTCTTCCACGCATTGCCGCGCATTGGGCCTGCCCTCGCCATCCTCATCATGCAGTGCCTGGCTGCACCTTTTGCCCTAAGCCTCGAATACCTCATGCTCGGCACCACGATTACATGGGCACAAGCTGGCTCAGCGCTCATTATTTTCTGTGGAGTGATTGTCGCTCTTGGATCTCCTCCTGAAGGGGCAGCAGATCGTCAACAACGCAGGCTTGGTATCGCTTTAGCAGTGTTAGCTGGGCTTGGACAAGCCTGTGGCGCTGTGAGTACACCTTTAGCCAAACAAGCATGCATCTTCGCAGGCGTAGCTGTGCCCGATGGGATTAGTCAGGGATTTGTGCGTGCACTTGGTGGCGTCCCTATCGTTCTCGGTTTCGCCTTATGGCAATCTCGCGGTAAAGGCTTTTTTGACGGCGTCGTTCGACCTTACCCTAAACTGCGCAGCCTAAGCTGGATGACGATGAATGGTCTCTCAGGTCCCGGAATCGGCGTCGCCTGCTACCAGTGGGCACTCACCCTCTACCCCGCAGGGATCGTGCTGAGCATTGTAGCCACGTCGCCTATTTTCGCACTGCCTATGCAATGGGCCACCGAAGGGAAACGTCCGGGTGCGCGCGCATGGATCGGTGCATCCATCGCTGTCGCTGGACTCGTACTACTTAGGCAGACAGGCCAAAAATAAGAGGCCTTCAAAGCGTGACGCCCAAAGCCTTCGCAATCTCTGTAATAAATGCCCGCTGCTCATTTGGGGCAGCCGTACGCCAATCTGCAAGATGCTGAGCGAGGGTTAAATTAGAATCCCGTCGTGTCCCTAAATTAAGGTATGTCACCGCCTCCCATCCGCGTGGATTTTTTTCGAAAAGCGGGAGCAAGGCCTGGGCTACGATAGTATTCTTTTCGCGGAGCACAGAGTTTTGGCGCATGGATGGTTCGTTTTCGC
>CAIYUD010000071.1 GCA_903929325.1 uncultured Opitutia bacterium
AGCATCTGTGTCTTTGGTCTTGCGGCTACCTGGCTGCATGGGCGCGAAGATTTTGATTTTAATACCGGCAATCGCGTGGATTTACCCAACTCACTGCAAATTCGTCTGTGGATGCGTTACAGTCTAAGCGACGCCACCGATCTTTCTTTGCGGGTCGAGAATCTAACGAATGAAAGAGCGGAGCTTACGAGTATTGGTTACCCGGCAGCACCGCGTTCGGTCTATCTTGGTTTAAGCCGAAAGTTCTAAGCTTTATTTCCGACGTTCGAGTTTGTCTTTCGGTCCGAGAAGTTTGCTTAAGCCTTCTCCGTCCAACCAAACCTTGGCATCTTTGTTGGCTTGTAAGGTTGCGTCTAGAAAACGGGTGGTCGCTTCCGCAAGGATAGCGTGCCAGTGAACATAGTTCTTTCGTTGGTCTTTATCCATTAAGGGTAGGCGCCCTGAAAATGTCATATGATCCGCTCCGTCGAGAACGACGAGGTAGCTGCTGGGTGTGGAAGATTCTCTCCACGGGCACATCCGGAGGGCAGGGTCCTTGCTTTCTTCGACCGGAGTGGTGTCAGCGGTTCCTGTCCAATGAAACTGCGGAATACCAATAAACGAGAATCGTTCTGCACCAGAGTAAGGAGGAGGTGAGAGTACAATGGCTGCGCGAATACGTGGATCCGAAAAATCAACGCCAGGGGCCGTTGGGTAGCGTTCGCCCGAAAGTGCGAGCGAGGTGCGTGCGCCATAGGAGTGTCCGCAGATGGCAACTTCGCCTGCATCGTAATGTTCGGAGAGACCTGGAGTAGTGCGCAATTTTTCAAGTGCGATTTTGGCGTCTTGGATGCGGGCCTTGAATTCTTCTGCTGAGGTTGCGGCTTTGAGGGTATTTTCTCGGTCTAACAACATACCCTTGATAATCGATGAATCAGATCCCGGATGTTGTAGGTGGATGACAAGGTAGCCATGGGCTGCCCAGTAAGTGCCGAGGTATTCCATGCCGTCCATGCTGCCGCCGAGTCCGTGTGAAATAAGCACTGTAGGGCGTTTTCCGGCTTCGGCTGGAATGCGGGCACGGTAGGCGATGACGCGTCCCGAGGCCTGGTTCGTCCACGAACCTTCGATGACGACAGGGTCTGCGGCGAAGAGCGCCGTCGTTAGAAGTGCGAATAAAGTCAGCGCGCGCATGCCTTATTAACACATTTTTTGGGTAAAAGTTGCGAGTCCAAAGCCATTCCTCACTTGCGACAGGTTGAGAGAATGGGAAGATAAAGTCCAGATGAGCAGGTTTTACTTCGCCTACGGTTCTGACCTAGATGCTGGTCAAATCGCCCGTCGCTGTCCAGGTGCGCAGGCGCGCGGTAAAGCTTTTCTCTCTGCACATACCTTGCGCTTTTCCTATCCCAGCCCGACATGGGGTGGCGGTTCTGAAGATGTCGTTGCTGACGAACTTGGTATTGGGGTTTGGGGCTTTGTTTATGAGATGACCGTAGCCGACTGGATTCGTCTCGATGAAGCTATTGGCGAGGGCTATCGCCGTATGCGCAT
>CAIYUD010000072.1 GCA_903929325.1 uncultured Opitutia bacterium
CGCCTCGGCAGCCACACGTGCACGCCGGAGTAACGAACATGCCTCTATTGTCATGTTGGAAAAAGACGGCTTCGTTTCATTTGCCAATTGCGGACTCCCCTACCACCTGGGAGGCGTCATCCAAGATCGCGCTAAGCTCCTCGTAGCTAAACCCGAACTGTTCCAGAAACGCTTCAACATCGATGTGCGCATTCGGCACGAAGCGATCTCGATCAATCGCGAAGCAAAGACAGTTCGTGTACGCGACCATGCCCAAGGTCGAGACTACGACGAACCTTACGACCGTTTAATTCTCGCACCGGGCGCCGCACCATTGATGCCCGACGTACCCGGGATACGTGCCCACGGCGTACATTCCTTACGCAACATCGAGGATATGGATAAAATCTTAGGTGAACTTTCGCAGGCACGTCATGTTGCGGTGGTGGGCGGTGGATTTATTGGTCTCGAGGTTGCTGAACAGCTTCGCGAACGTGGCCTTGCCGTAACCTTGGTTGAACGTAGCCCGCAGGTGTTGCCACCCCTTGACCCCGAAATGGCTGAACCACTTCGGCGCGAACTATTGCGACATGGCATTACGCTCATTACCGAAAGCGGCTTCACCGCAATTGCTGAGAAAAATGGCAAAGCCACTGGCGTCGTTCTCGCTAACGGAAAAACCATCGACGCTGATATGCTGATCTTGGGATTGGGCGTACGACCATCGAATCGCCTCGCTGTCGAAGCAGGACTCACCATCGGATCTACGGGTGGCATCTGTACCGATAGCCACATGCGCACCAACGACACATCGATTTACGCTGTCGGTGACGTCGCTGAATACGCACTGGGGACAACCGGTGGACGTGGCCGTATCCCGCTCGCGGGTATCGCCAATCGCACGGGACGTCTTGCCGGCCAACATGCCGCTACAGGTCAATCCGCAGCCGCACCTTCCGCATGGGGCACTGCCATCATCAAAGTCTTCAGCTTAGCCGCAGGTATCACTGGCGAATCCCTTAAAGCTGCCCTCGCCCGTGGCATCAAAGCCCGTGCAGTCCACATTACCGCCAACCATCATGCTGGGTATTATCCTGGCGCACACCCGTTAACCTTTAAACTCGTCTACGAAGCAGGCTCAGGGCGTATCCTCGGCGCTCAGGCTGTCGGGGTAGCGGGCGTGGATAAGCGCCTGGATATCATCGCATCCCTGCTTCACTTCCGCGGGACTGTCCATGACCTTGCACAATTCGATTTAGCCTACGCCCCACCCTTTGGTTCAGCCAAAGACCCTGTCCACATGGCCGCCTTTGCTGCCATCAATGATCTCGAAGGCCTCGCACCCCTCGTACAACCCGACAGCGATTTATCAAACTACCAAGTCGTCGATTTGCGTGAAGACGATGAACGCGCAGAACTACCACTCAGCGGTGTTACCGGCGAAAAGCATATTACCCTGAATGCGTTACGTGGGCGTTTAAACGAACTCGATAAATCCAAACCAACCGTCGTTCTGTGTCACAGTGGCCTACGCGCCCACGTCGCCACACGATTACTCAAGGAGAACGGCTTTAATGTCTTTAACCTCTCAGGTGCCGCCTACATCCGCGACATGGCACTGCACCGCCCAAAAACTCCAGCAACACCCCAAGGTGCGAGTTGCGGTCCGACAAAAGCCTGCGGAGCCGCTGGCACCCTAACGGTGGATTCACACGATGAATTTCAACCTGCCAATGTATTGGAGGCCGCACGTGGTGGCGCCCTCTTACTCGATGTTCGTTCACCTGCTGAATTTCGTTCCGGACGCGTCCAAGGTGCCGTCAATCTGCCCCTCGAAAACGTCAACGCAGATAGCGTACGCGCAGAAATGTCCGAACGCGAAAACAGTAGCGTCCTCTTACTGTGCGCTTCGGGTGGACGTGCCAAGGTAGCCGCCCAAAAATTAAAGTCATCCGGCATACGTACCTTTGTCATCCAAGGCGGCACCCGTGCTTGCCAACAAGCCGGACTCCCCATGGAAGGCGACGCCCGCTCTGTGATGTCTGTAGAACGACAAGTTCGCATCGCTGCAGGGCTAATGGTCTTCGCAGGCGTTGCCCTGGGCACCTTCTACCACCCTGGCTTCTACGGATTAAGTGGCTTCATTGGCGCAGGCCTCATGTTTGCCGGCATCACTGACTGGTGCGGGATGGGCTTGCTCCTCGCACGCGCCCCTTGGAACCGCTGAGCAAACCCCTATAACAAAAAAGGCCAGCGGATCACTCCGCTGGCCTTTTTTCATGTCGGTAGCTTAGCCGCAACCGCAACCGCCAGACTTCTTGTCGGACGATTCGACTGAGCAGCAGGACGAGCTCGACTCTTTCGAGCAGCAAGAACCGCAACCGGAACCTTCTTTATTGCAGCAACCACAACCGGAGAGACAGCAAAGCAGATTGTGTGACTTCGTGAGGAAGAGTAATGCTACGATTGCGAAAGCGACAACAGGATCGAGCAGGCTAGCCCAACCGAAGAAGGCTACGTGGAACGCAGCAATGTTGAATGTGACCGCGCCGATAAGCACGATACCGAGACGACGGGTGCAAGAAACGAGCAGCGCGAGACCACCGAGAACTTCGATGACCTTGACGGCCGCTAGGTAGCCAGAACCATACATCGAGCCAATGAAGGCAGATGCAGGGGTGCCTTCAGCAGGTGAAGGTACGGCGATGAAGTGGAACCAGAAGTTCAGTCCGAAGACGACGAACATCAGGCCGAGTAACGAGGCAACGATTTTGGAGGCGAGTTTCATAACAGAGAGCCTTTATGGCGTGGTTTCTGAATGAAGCGAGGGCAAATCTAGTGCCGTCTGCACGACTCCAAACACCCAAAACCTTATCGACTCAACTCACGCGACCGGTCGCGAGCGGCTATCAACGCCGCGGCAATCGCATCACGCAGGTTAGCTTTATCGAGTGCGTCTAATCCAGCGCGCGTTGTGCCATTTGGCGACGTCACTTGATCGCGTAAACTTTCAGGCTTCTCACCGGTACTCTCAACAAGTGCTAAAGAGCCTTTAAAGGTTTCGCGAACAAGCCGACGGACGACGTTAGGCGACAAACCTAGGTTGCGCGCTGCAGCTTCATAGGCTGCCAAGAACTCAAAAAAGAAACCAGGGCCGCTGCCACTGATGGCCGTCACCGCATCTAGCTGTTCTTCTGGCAGCTCCAAGGATTCACCAAGGCCATCCAACAAGGCACTCAATAGGTCGTTGTCTTTAAGCGCTAATGCCGACGACGCCGACCAAACCGTCACACCTTTTCCAATCGCTCCAGGTGTATTGGGTACCGTGCGCACAATCGCGCGGGCTTGCGGGAAAAATGTGGCGAGTTTTTCGAGTCGTATTCCCGCCAGCACCGAGATGACGAGTTTGCCCGAAGATTTAATACCATACTCACGATCAAGAATCGCAAACTGCTGAGGCTTGCAGGCGACAATCACCGCGTCGGCATCCATTAAGACATCGACGGCTGAACTGGCTAAACGAATGCCGGTTTGCTGTGAGAGGAGCAACGAACTCGTCCCTGCTCCGCCGATACAGGCAATCTGGCGTGGTGTATAGGCGTTCGAACGTAAAAGGCCCGCGACCATCGCTGATGCCATCCGACCCGACCCAATGAATGCAATATTACCCATGGATTAGAGGGACTGGATGGCTGCATCGAGAACGGTGCACGCCTGATCGATATCGGCACCCTCATGTGACGTCGAAATGAAAGCTGTCTCGTAAGGCGACGGCGCTAAATAGACACCATGGTCGAGTGCATAGCGGAATACCTTACGGTACAGATCGCCATTCGAGGCAATCGCTTGGTCGTAATTACGAACCAGCGATGGATTAAAGAATAGCGCGAACATCGAACCCACTTGCGGCACTTGCAGTGGAATGCCTTTACGCTTCGCCGCACTCAATAATGTGTCGCGCACACGACGTCCAAGTACATCGAGACGCGCATAAGGATTCTCATCGCGCAACTTACGAACGGCAGCAAGACCTGCGGCCATTGCCAGCGGATTGCCACTCAAGGTGCCCGCCTGATAGACCGGACCGAGCGGTGCGAGTTTGTCCATGATCTCAGCTTTACCGCCAAAGGCGCCAACGGGAAGTCCGCCGCCAATAATTTTTCCAAGGCAAACAAGGTCAGGGACCACATCGTGCAGTCCTTGGGTGCCGGCCAATGAAAGTCGGAAGCCTGTCATCACTTCGTCGAAGATGAGTACGGCACCTTCACGCGTACACAGCGCACGCACGCACGCCAGGAATCCAGGGTCTGGCAAGATGAGGCCAACATTGGCTGGGAAAGGCTCAAGGATAACGCCTGCAATGGCGCCAGCGTTAGCCTTAAAGGCCTGCTCGAGCGCAGGCAGGTTGTTATACTCAACGACCACCGTGTCGGCAGCCGTACCTGGGGTGACACCCGCGGAATCCGGATTGCCTTGGGTGAGAGCACCCGAACCCGCTTTCACGAGGAGCGAGTCGACGTGACCATGGTAGCAACCGGAGAACTTAATAATTTTGGGGCGACCCGTGTAACCGCGTGCAAGACGAATGGCCGACATGGTCGCCTCGGTGCCGCTATTGGTCATGCGCACTTTTTTAACCGCAGGGACACAGGCGAGGATCAGTTCCGCCATTTCAACTTCGAGGGGGTTCGGCGTGCCAAAACTAGTACCGCATTCAAGTGCAGCTGCGATGGCCTTACGAATGGACGGCTCATTGTGACCGTGAATCGCAGGACCCCAGGTCAGAACGAAATCAATCAGCTCTTTACCGTCGGCCGTGGTTAACCGAGCACCGTTGGCCTTGACTGTAAAGAATGGCGTACCGCCGACCGAACGGAATGCCCGCACAGGTGAATTAACCCCACCCGGAATCATCCGCAGAGCTTTAGCAAAGAGGTCTTCAGACACAGACATACCCACTCGTAAGGCAACCTACTCACGAGAGGCAAACGTGAAGCAATCCTTGCCGATTTAACGGATAGGACGTTGACGAACGCGCAATTGAGCAAGGATAGGCGTTAATTCCGCAAGTACATCGTCCCATTCGCGTGGCTTCTTTTGATGTATCAACTGCACGGAATGGTAAAAACGTGACGATTTTCCCTCCATCGGCCAAGCCCAGTAAGCTGGAACCGACAAAAGCGCGATTGTTGGAACACCAAAGGCACCTGCAATATGCAGCACAGAATTATCAATCGTGATAACGAGGTCCATAGCCGCAAGCGCCCTGGCAATATCCTCGGCCGTACCCGAAGGATGAATCGTATCAAAATGGATACGATCCCCTAAAATACCCTTAAGCAAAGTGATTGATTCAGTCTTAACCGCATGCTGTGCCGAATGGTAGTCACAATCAAATTTCGCAAATAACTTTGCTAGTTTTTCTATGGGAAGATTACGGTAAAAGCCTTGTTTCAGATTTGTCGTTTTCCATGAAAAGGCGACTTGTGGGCGATGGCTGCTGGCAAGCTGATTTGGCGAACCAGCGAGCTTAAGGGTTTCTTTCTGCAACTCTGCAAAGTCGCTTTCAGACTGAATAACGTACATTAAAACGTCACGGGCTAACAAATAGTTGTCACATCGCTGACGGAACTCCGCCAAATTCTTTCCCTTGGCATAGACTTCATCCAAAGGGAAGTTTGTGCGCACAACTTCAAGCAAACGTGGGTCAGCAACGAGTATTAACTTTACTTGAAATTGTCGCTTAAAACGCAGCAATAGCAATGTAGCGAGGGTTTCACCCCCCAGGGAACTTGCACAGTCATACCAAATGAAAATGGGCTTGGGACTCGTGACGGTAGGCGTCCAAGGGCGGAACCCTAAGCAGCGGATGAGTTCATCCGGTTTATTCGCGTTCTCTATATAAACAGTAGCTGCATTCGGCTGGTCGTACTCGAGCCCCTTGGGATCAAATAGTCCGCCTGGGTAACGCGGCCAGCCCTTTGCAAAGCCGTCAGACTTATAGCGGATCCAGCTCGATAAATAAACTGCATCTTCTAGGTACCTTGGGCCACGCACTGATTCTGCGTAACGGAGGGCTGCTGGATAACAGCCGTTTTCAAAAAATATTTCGGCGACAACGAGCGTTAACTTATCTGCGAATTCTGAAAAAGGGATTCGTAAGATGCAAATGAGGACTCTGCAGCAAAAAGCAAAATTACTCTCGCCGATGATTCTCTCAATCCCTGAAAAAAAATCGCGGGTGTGCATTTCGTTATCTCTCCTTACGATGCTCACGTCTCAGGAATCTATCTTATAAATTTGCAGAGGAGCAACCATGATTTACAGGGCCCTTCCCCATGTAAATCGAGAGAACTAATCCTTGCCCTCCAATCTTTCCTCCTGTGAATTAGCAACATGGCAAATCAACCTCGCCTCTTGGCTATTGGCATTGCCACACGTCAACGACGTGAGATGGTCTCCCATTTACTCTCAGCACTCCTCAAGCTCGAGCGGCCGAGTCATATCCAGTTACGATTTATCCTCGTCGAAAATGAAGCGGAATTGCACCTAACTGATAGCGTCAGTGACTTCCAAAAACAGTTAAGGGAAAATGACAAAGTCATCCATGCTCTCGAGAGCAGAATGGGTATACCCTTTGCTCGTAACCGCATATTAAAACTAGCCCATGAACACGAATGTGAATTACTAGCATTCCTCGATGATGACGTTATTCCTAAAACGAATTGGCTCATGGAGATGGTGAATGAACTCCAGCATCAACAACTCGATTTAGTCGGCGGCCCTGTTCACCTAGCACCCCTTAACATCAAAGAAACAAACTGGGAAAATCGTCTCGTCTGGCGGGGCCTCAACTATCGATTCCGTCGCATTGAATTTGTCGCCAAACTTTATCACCAAAAAGGCAAAGCTGACCAAGTCACCGTGATCACATCCAGTTGGTTAGCCGGTTTGCGATTCCTGAAAGAGCATAACCTACAATTCGATGAATCTATGGGCTTATCGGGTGGAACCGATTCGCGCTTTTATCGCGAACTGAAAGCTGCCGGCGGCAAAACAGGTTGGGCACCAGGTGCCATTGTCAGCGAAACATGGCCATTGTCGCGACTGACATTGGCTTACCAGTACTCACGCGGACGCGACCAAGCAATCGCCCACTTTTACAACATTTACCCGCGCATTCAGCTCTTAACGTTATTAAGTTCACTCGCATTTATAGTATCTAAACTCATGACCGCATTGCTTTTAATACCAATCGGTTGCTTCGGTATCGGCTCAGCTGCCACAGGTGCTATGCGATCACTCGGGATGGGTGTCGGTAGATTCCGTGCACTCGCTGGACACAAATCTTCTCACTACCAAACGGTATCACCCAAACAGCCTTAAAAATGCTTCAACCTGTCAATCAATGGCGCGTACATATTGGTCTTCATCGCACCGCGACAACCAACTTACAAGACACCCTTGCCCTTGTACGGGATCAATTACGCGAACACGGCGTCGATTACCCGACACGTACAATGCTAAGAAAAACCAACCTAGTTGATAAATACTTTAGGCGAAGCGGACTGGGAGCATTGCTGCCCGAGGCCTACTACCGTGCTCAGTTTCATACTAAACTTAACCGCATGCGAACTGGCCCCACCACCCTGCTATTCTCAGAAGAGCAGTGGGTAGGACAAGTGCGTCACATCATGGATCAGCCGTGCTACCAGCAACTTGATCAAAGGATTGCCGGGCTCATACGTTGCATCGGTACACAAAATGTAACCCTCTTTCTTTCAGTACGCGAATATTCGGCTATTTTTTCATCGGCGTATTCACAAGCCTTACGCATGGGGAATACATTTGCGAAAAACTATTTTGATATCGCCTGCCAGAAAGCTGTCACCGAACCACCCGATTGGCTTAACTTAGTCCGTCGCGTGAAAGCTGCAGCCCCGGGCGTAACTCTACGTATCTGGACATTTGAAGACTATATCCGCGACTGTAAACCCATACTGGATGCCTATACGGGCATCACACTTCCAAGTTGGCCAAAACTCGATGCCCCTGAATCAACTCGCGGAATTTCCGTCGAGACCCTTCAAGAGATACAAGAAATTACCACCAAGGTTAGCAAAGATACGCGGCATTCTATTATTCGCAGACTCGTCGCACTCGACAAAGGGACATCAAAGCTCGATCCGTTCTCAGCGGATGCAAAAGCTAAGCTGAAGGCACGGTACGCTCAAGATTTGCAAACCATTGAGCAGGAAAACCCCGGTATATTTATACGCTAGAAGCGAGGCGTTTCGACAAGCCCGCAACCCAACGCGACCGACTCGGCAAGTGGCCCACCCACTGTCGTGGCAGATCACGCCAGGCAAAGCCAGTTGTCCAACCCGACGTTGCCAATGCTTCAATCAGTTTACCTTGGCGCATACGGTCGATTTGCACGATATCTTCAAGACAAAGGGCGTCGGCACTGAATACACACTCAGTCAATGCCCCCGCTTCGATGCGTGCATAGTCATACTGCGGGAAAATGACCCCGAATTCATCGCGTAGCCAGAGTGCATCTTTTGACGAATAGTCTACGGCATCAGCAATTTCAGACTTCAAGGTCGGACGACCCAGACCAACCGACTTCTCAATAACCATCAACTGCTGGAGAAGTCGCGTACTACTTAATTTAAATTGGTTATCGTTTTTCGGAAAAAAGTCCATGCGGTGTTGACGCACAATATCCATCGACTCTGCACTCACAGTCTCATTACTGCGCCCGAGTGTAGCTAAACGCGTCAACTCGATTCCTGAATCCGCTAAATAACTTTTAACAAAGTCAGCGATGATATCGCCATCCACCAAAAGCTTTGGGTCAAAGCAACGTACCTTCAGGCGGTCCTTGCCAAAAACTTCTAAATACGGCGTCAGTACTTCTCGGTAGTTTGGGAAAGCAGGAGGTAAAAGACGGTGTGAAGCCTTTATTTTTTGCTGCAGAGAGGAGAGGTATTTATGCGAAGGCCGACGCAGATAGGCGACCACCTCGATCTCAGTAGCACCGAGCTCGTATAATTCCTTTCGAAAGCTTTCGAGAGCACCATCGGCCAGCCGTCGGAAAAATCCTTCGCTTGATAAAATCAGCGTCCGTGGTGCGTGTCTTTGAATTGCGCAGCCTAATTCTTTAACGAATTGTTGCCGTTGCTTCACGGACCGTGGCTTTTCAATCGGATCAACGCGCGGACGTCGCTCTGGGTGGAATAGACCTGTGAGTAAGGTAGCATGGGTTGGTTCTGTCGCTGACGCATAAGGGTAAAGCACACCCTTTTGCTGTAGGTACTCCCTCGACTTTGAAAATATCGACTGCAAAGACGACGTGCCCGTCTTGTTTGAACCAATGTGTAACAAAACTTTCATGAGCCTAGGTTTGAGCAGGTTTCAGCAACGCTAGGTGCTGCTCAAGTCGACGATAGAGTACGGTGTGGTCCAAATGCTCAACCGCATAGGTACGTGCCTGCTTCGACATCGCAGAAGCCACCAACGGATTAGCCAAAACTGACTCCAGCGCGGCGATATAGCCATCGAAGTCATGTTCGGCTACCATTCGGCCATTCACCCCGTCAATAATGTGGTCGGGAATGCCTGCGTGTCGTGTTGTCACCACAACTGCACCGGCCGCCATTGCTTCCTGGATGGAGCTCGGCATGCCTTCGGAATCTCCATCTTTACTCGTTACCGAGTGCTGGATGTAGACACCTGCCCTACCCAACAAATCACAAACAAAAGCATGGGGTTTAGCTCCATGAAACACAACACGCCCGGCAATGCCCAGTTCGATGGCCAACGACTCACATTCAGCAAACTGTTTACCATCACCTACCATCTCCAAGCGTGCCTCAGGAAACTTCGCGGCGACTTTTGCAAATGCACGGATAGTTAATTTGGGCTCTTTCTTGGGAATAAACCGACCAATGGAAACAATCAGGTGCGACTCTTTGACGCCGGGCTTAAAGATCTCCGTATTAACGCCACTGGGAATCACCAACGAGTTAGCGTGAACAACACCGTGGGCTGCTAAATTATCAATCAGGTGTTGCGAGACAGCAATAATCCCGTCGATCTGGCGCACCATCTCCTTCAACTGATGAACATAACGCGGACTCGATAAATGCTTGGACGCATCAGACCCGCGAAAATAACACACCATCGGCAGCCGCAATGCTTTCACCGGCCCATAAACATGTATGCCAACGTAACCAAATTCAGCCAAAACACAGCCGACGTGATTACGCTCACAGAAAGTTGAAAAATCATCGCTAACTTTCGACTTCAATTTGAACCAACCCAAAAACCGGCTCCATAGGTACTGAAAGAAATTTCTATTAAAGTAATAGATGGGTTTTTCGGAGTACGCTTTGCGCAATGGGTCTGTCTGCAAAACAACTGTTCGGCCTCCTGAAAGCTTTTGAATATGCTGCCGTATAAACGTTTTGCTGTAGCTACTGGCATCATCGACCGCGATAGCGATACTCGCGATACCTCGTGACAACGATTGAGCACCTTGGGCAGACAAAGTCATACCCCCGAATCAAGACCGAGAGAACGCTCGCGTCAACTTTGACCACGCATTGGACCCTTTCATGTAGAACTGGAAGAGGAGTCGATAACGGTGCAAAAAGAGGATATACCAACTCGCGGACTGGGAAGCCGAATATGGCAAAGGCGTCCCGTCGAGGTAACATTTGAATATACGAATGAGCTCTTCAAGGTTGTGCGGGCGGTAGAACCGACCATGCCGCCCAACCGTCCAGGCAACCACTGGCGGGGTCACGAAAGGTATCGATGGCCCTTTGGCCGTTAAACCAATTCCACGGTACGCAAACCGCATACTTTGCTTACCAAAGACAAGAAGCTGCCGAATGGGTAATTTGGCTAACGCCTCATCTCCATGCTCAAGTAACAGAAGGTGTGAAACTTCCTGACCATCCGCGATTAACTGCTTAGCAATGCGCATCGCGATCCATGCACCTTTGCAATTTCCTCCAATTCGGTAAGGGCCCTTTGGCTGCACCCGACGAATTTCTGCGGCATAATGCCTGGCCATACGATCCAGCACGTCGTCGTCATTTGGGAAAAGTTTTCCTCCCGAATAAAAACCATATATGGGCTGATTACCTCCCCATACCTCCGCTAACCGTTTTGTTTCGTTATTCGGGTTATTAAATCCCCAATGAATGGGCGGAAGTTTTCCGTCAATAGTGTGTGCTGCGAGCGTACAGCCGGGATAGGCTGGTTTAAGTTTTCCTAAAATTAAAACACTCTGCAATGCGCGTAACTCAAGCGCTGAGAGCGTATCCGAAACACTTCCGCCAGAAGACGTGGCACCGCCAACATGACCGTGTTCAATCACCCGTGCCATATCACGCACAGTGTGAATCTGCGTTAATGATGACTCAGGTAGTGCATGCCCAAGTTCAGTTTCTACCGCCAAGAAAATCCGGACAGCGGAGAGCGAATCGCCGCCAATTGCCCGAAAATCAGCATCCGCATTGACCTGTGGCAGATTGAGCTCTCGTGCCCAAACCGCAGCAATACGCGTCTCTAATGGTGAAACTTGCGCGGATGAGGTTAGTGCCTGTGCATCGGCTTTAGCCATGGTATCGGCCAATGCGAGTCGATCAACCTTACCGACAGCATTGCGCGGTAAACTTTCCAAGACTTGAATGCGTGCGGGTATCTTAAAAGGTGCGAGCA
>CAIYUD010000073.1 GCA_903929325.1 uncultured Opitutia bacterium
TCGAGTTGTGCTAAAAGCACGCGGTACTGCTCGCGAGTGACTTCGCCGTTGCGGACTTGCCGTTCCAGTAAGCCTTTGCGAGCGGTGTACTCGGAGTAAATGCGCGCGCGGCTTTCTGCCTGTGCAGCAGCCAATGCCGCGGATAAACCGGTTTCGGGTATAGGCGCAGGCGCGGGTGTAGGTGCGGCGACGGGCTGGGCGACTTGCTGCGCGCGTTGATTGCTTTCGCTCGTCAGTTTTTCTTGGGCCAGGTTGTTTTCGAGCGCAACAATACGCGCCTGAGCAGCGGCAAGCTTCTGGGCGGCCTCTTGATCAGGGTTGGCTTTGGACTCGATTACTTGTCGGGCAAGGTCATCGACGCGAGAGCTCACAGCCTTTGCGGACTGCTCAAGTTTCTCGGCTGTCTCTTTTGCGGCATTGCGCTGTTTCTCAGCTTTATCTGTCAGGGCTTGCAGGTCGTCTTCGCTGACGCCGCCTGTATTTTTAGTAAGGTCTTCGCGGACGACGATGGCAGCTGCTAGGTTTGCGTTAGCCTCTTGGATAATCTTCTGAACCTCGGCAAGCTTCGCATTTGATTCCTCGAGCGTTTTGCGAGCGGCATCGAGTTCTTCGATGCTCTGCTTAGGAGGCACTTCGCGTTTTTCTTGCATCGACTCGAGCAAGGCAATGCGTTCGGCGACTGCCTTTTGAGATTGGCGGGCTTTTTCTTCGGTCGTAACTGCCGAGGCCAAGTTTGCGCGAAGCGAATCTTCGGTTTTATTTAGATCAATTGCCGCCTTGGATTCATTTTCAGAGGGCTTGGTTTTGGCATCTTCGATAGCTTTCGCGAGCGCTTCTTCAGCTCTCTCGACAGACTTACGAGCGGCTGCTGCGAGGGCGTCTAGCTTTTGGGCAACCTGCTTGGCTTCGGCTAAATCAACTTCCAGCGTGCCGTAGGTTTCTGGGTTGGCGCCAAAAGGGAGCAATGTTGCAGATTTCAACTTATCAAATTCTTTAATATCTTCGGCAGGCACTGCGCCGTCGGCAGGTGTTAATTCAACCGTAATCGCGTCAGTGAAGCCGTAGTCGTTATTTTTCAACGAAGGCCTCACAATAATTGTTCGGGGAGCTTGGCCGGCTGCCGAAACCGTGATTTCGTGATTTCGTGAGCGTTCAAGTTGCACGCGGATCGGCGCGCGGCCAACGCGGACATTGTCGACTTGGACCATGGCTCCGTTGGGCTTGGTATTTACCATCACTGAGTCTTTGAGTTCGGCGTCTCCAGAGGCACACCCAATTAAAAGGGCACTCGTTGCGACGCACAGATACTTAGGGAGCTTCGTCATATTAGTAGAAGGGGGTGGCCAAATTTATCATCAAGGACGGCCCTTCTTCAACCCCAATCAAGTTTTGTAATCGGGGTTGACCCTGTTCAGGACCTCAAAATGCTCTTTGCCCTAGAAGGTCGCCAGCATAGCTCAATTGGCAGAGCAGCCGTTTTGTAAGCGGCAGGTTGTCGGTTCAACTCCGTCTGCTGGCTCCACCTTCCTGTCCTCTGCCCGATGGTGTAATGGTAGCACGACCGACTCTGACTCGGTCAGTCTAGGTTCAAATCCTAGTCGGGCAACCAGGGCAGGCTCAGTCGGCTATCCATCTCTGGCCTCGGCGAAGAGCGTCAGCCATTTTTATCAAAGGGCGGATGGCGGCGACGTCATGCACGCGCAACATGGCGGCACCTTGTTGGATTCCCCAAGTTGCACATGCGGCATCTCCAGCTCCGCGCGCAAGTGGATCAGTCTGCTGCAGCACTTTGCCCAAAGTTGATTTCCGGCTGGTGCCTAAAAGTACTGGCAACCCCAGTGAGCTGATACGATTTAGGCGGCCTAACACCTCGAGGTTTTCGCCATGACTTTTTCCAAACCCAAATCCTGGATCAATCCATAGTTGGTGGCGCGCCACGCCTGCTTTCTCCGCGCGATCCAAGGCTCTGCGGAAATCTTCGATTATGTTTGGCCAGAAGTCCTGGTATACAGGCGTAGCCCGATTGTGCATTAAAATCCAAGGGCAGCGACAGTTTGCCGCGACCGTTGCTAGGCTGGCTTGTGGGCTATCAGGCGCTGCGCCCCAAACGTCGTTTAAAATATCTGCACCTGCGGCAATCGCAGCTTCGGCTACTTCGCAGCGGTACGTGTCTGCAGAAATTGCAATCTTCGGAAGGCGCTTGCGGATGGCCTGGATCGCTGGAAGGAGTCGACGTAATTCTTCAGACGTCGCGATGGGTGTTGCCCCTGGTCGGGTGGACTCTGCGCCGACATCAATAACATCCGCACCTTCACTGCATAACTTTTCTGCCAAATCGGCCGCAGCTTCAGGGCTGCTGATTTTTCCGCCGTCTGAAAATGAATCCGGGGTTACATTGACAATGCCCATGAGCAGCGTGCGCTCCCGCCAATCAGGCAGCAGGGTTCCGTGCGGACTTGTCCATCTCATGAACCTTAAGTCGAAGGGGCAGGGCGACAGGTCAACCCTTCCCCGTTTCATCAGTAGGTTACATCGGGTGCCAGATAAGGCCTCTTAATGGAGTGTAAAACTGTAACTCACTGACTGACAAATACTAAAGCAAGCAGCGCGTGGATGCATCTAGGATACGTCATGCTCAGTTAATAAGGGGGTCCATCTGTGGTATTTCGCTGACAATCCCGTGTTTATTCATTCCTAACCATAGGTAATCCTGTTCCATGTTCCTCGCTGTGCGTCGCTTCCTGCTAACCTCTCTTCTGCCATTGGGAATTTTGACCTTAGCGGGATGTGCCATGCGCCGCTTCGCGCTAACGTGTCTTTTGCCTTTAGGCTTTTTAGCCCTGACAGGTTGTTCGAAAGGTCAATGGGTCGGTCGTCAGTCCCCCATGGATCCAAAAGGTCCATTGGCCCAATCGCAATTCGACGTCTTCATGGACACGGTTTGGCTCTCGCTTATCCTTTTTGTGATTGTGGGTGGCATCTTGGTTTATGCGGTCATTCGTTTCCGCGAGCGTCCAGGCCAAGCTAACACTCGGCCACCCGAACAAGGTCACGGAAATCCGATGATCGAAATCGGACTAATCATGGCTTCGGTGGCATCCCTTGTGGTCATCGCCATTCCAACGCTCGAAGCCATTTGGTACATGGACGATGTCCCCGTTGAATCAAAACCTGCATCGAAGCTCTCTGCTTGGTATACGGGCAAAATTGATCCCAAGGTCGCCGAAGATGTTCTGACAATTGATGTTGTTGGTAAGCAATGGTGGTTCCGCTTCGAGTACCCTCAGCTCGGACTCACTCAAGAAGGTAAGCGTGCGATCCCGAATGAAATTGTTATCCCTCGTGGCAAAGCCGTACGCATCAATCTTCGTTCGGAAGATGTCATCCACTCTTTCTGGATTCCTAAAATTGCCGGCAAGGTGGACATGGTTCCAGGCCGCCGTAACCATATGTGGATTCAGGGCGATCAAGTTGGTCTTTACTACGGCCAATGTGCTGAGTTCTGCGGAGACTCCCATGCCTACATGCGCTTCCGCTGTCGCGTGGTAGAGCCTGAAGATTTTGCAAAATGGGTTGAAGCGCAGCGCGTCCCTGCGGTTGAGCCTGCAGCGAACTCGCTTGCTGCCACCGGCAAGGCGCTCTTTGCCCAAAAAAACTGTGCGATGTGTCACCGCATTGGCGGACAGTATGATGCAGGCAATTTTGCGCCTGATCTTACCCACGTCGCTTCGCGCACATCCCTTGCAGGTGCTTGGCTCGATAATCGTGACCCTGCGACGCAATTGGCGATTGATGCTAAAGGTAACACCGAGCTTTCCGCCCCGATTGATCCCGCTTTGCAGCGGAAGAATCTCGCTGCATGGATTGGCTCATCCGGCGTATTGGTTGATGCGAATGGTAAGCCTGTGCACGCTGCTGACATCAAGCCAGGGAACCGCATGCACTATTACCGCATGTTCAATGTCGCTGGTCTAAATGAAACCAAAGTGAAACTCACCCAGGCCGAGCTCGATGCAATCGTCGAGTACCTGATGACACTTAATTAATCCCTTAATTTAAAATCCATGGCAACCGCCGCTCATCACGCCCCTGTCACCGACAAAACCGAACTACCTGTCGAGCGTAGCGACATCGGTCTCGTTCGCCCCGACCGCACTACCGGCTTGCTCGATTGGTTGACGACCGTCGACCACAAGAAAATCGGCATCCTGTACGGCGCGTTTGCGATGTTCTTCTTCCTGCTTGGTGGCGTTGAAGCGCTGGCGATTCGTACACAATTGGCGAAACCGAACAACGATTTCATCTCGGCGCCGATGTATAACCAGATGTTTACGATGCACGGGACGACAATGATCTTCCTGGGCGTCATGCCTTTGTCGGCGGCATTCTTTAACTTCCTCGTACCTTTGCAAATTGGAGCGCGCGACGTGGCCTTCCCTCGCCTCAACGCATTTTCACTCTGGACCTTTGTTTTCGGTGCCTTCGCTCTCAATGTTTCCTGGGTCTTCGAATTCGGCCACCTGCAGGGCTGGTTTAATAACTACGAGTGGTACAGCAAATTGGTTTACAAAGATTTCGCTCCCGCTAACGGCTGGTTCTCGTATGCACCATTGTCAGGTACATTCGGACAAGCCGATGCTGCCCTGCATGCCCAGCGCTTCACGGGAGTCGGCACAGACTTCTGGATTATCGGTATCCAAATCCTCGGCGTCGCATCGCTAGCGGCATCGTTTAACTTCATTGTCACAATCTTTAACATGCGTGCGCCCGGGATGACCATGATGCGTCTCCCTGTCTTCACGTGGATGACTTTGGTCACAGCTTTCCTAATCATCCTCGCATTCCCTGCCATCACGGTAGCGCTCATCGAGCTGATGTTTGATCGTCAGTTTGGCGCTAACTTCTTCAACCCGACCAACGGCGGGCAGCCGATTCTCTGGCAGCACCTCTTCTGGATCTTCGGACACCCTGAAGTATATATTTTAGTGCTCCCGGCGATGGGGATTGTTTCGGAAATTCTCCCAACATTCTCGCGCAAGGCTCTTTTCGGTTACCCCATTATTGTTTTCTCGGGTGCAGTCATTGGCTTCCTCGGGTTCGCAGTGTGGAGTCACCACATGTTTACCACAGGTCTTGGCCCAGTGCCGACGGCTGCCTTCTCGTTGCTCACGATGGCAATTGCTGTCCCTACAGGCGTTAAGATTTTTAATTGGGTAGGAACCATTTGGGGCGGACAAGTTCGCTTCACGCCGCCGATGGTACTCTCGCTCGGCTTTATCTGGATGTTCATGTGCGGCGGCTTCTCTGGCATTATGCACTCCTCGGCGCCTGCAGACTCCCAGCAGCAAGACACCTACTTCGTTGTTGCACACTTCCATTACGTCTTACTGGGCGGCGTTCTGCTCGGCTTGATGGCAGGTTTGTACTTCTGGTTCCCGAAGATTTTTGGCCGTATGCCCAATGCGCCGATTGCCTATATCGCTTCTGCAATGGTTATCTTCGGGTTTAATCTAGCATTCGGTCCGATGCACTACCTTGGTCTGACTGGTATGCCGCGCCGCACGCACACTTACCAAACCGGCTTTGGCTGGGAGCAGTGGAACTTTGTCGCAACTATTGGCGCCTACATCCTCGGACTTGGTGTATTCCTGGCGTTTGCCAATTTAGTTTGGACGGCTTGGCGCGGTAAGCGTGCCGAAACGGATCCCTGGGATGGTCGTACGCTCGAGTGGTCGTTGCCGTCGCCAGTGCCTGCTTACAATTTTGCACAAACGCCTGTGGTCACGACGCGTGACGCTTGGTTTGAGCACAAGCACGGAGGTGCGCGCATCGGTGCTCTGGCCGATGGCGGACCCGAGGGCGTTCATATGCCAAGTCAGTCATGGATGCCCTTGTTGGCAGCTGTTGGCTTCTTGATGGTTGGCCTTGGCATCCCGATGATGTCGATGGGCATTCCTCACCTTGGGTGGCTCGTCATTGCAGGCCTCGGCGTCCTCATTCTCGGCATCTGGCTTTGGGCAATTGAGGGTCCAGGCGGTTACCACCTTAAGACGCCTTCCGCGAAGACCGTAACGCCGACGCCCACAGCTTCGGCTCACGCATAATTCTAAACCTATTCGCTATGTCTGACTCTGCCGCCGCTCCCACCTCTACAGGTATTGATCACAAGAAACTGATCATGTGGCTCTTCTTGGCCTCGGATTGCATGTTCTTCGGGACTTTAATTTCGACGCACTTACTGTACCGCAAGTTATACCCAACGGGATTCACAGATGCGGAAGGACATGTACGGTTCGTACAAAATCTCTTCGACATCGAGCTGACCTCATTTTCGACATTTATTCTATTGATGTCATCCTTCCTGATGGCCTTGGCGGTTTCTGCCATGCACAAAGGGCAAATTGCTTCGTTCCGACGTAACGTTCTCGGCGTGATTCTTTTCGGCCTTATTTTCTTAGGCTGTCAGGTTTATGAGTTCACCCACTTTTATCACAAGGGTTTGACGATTCAAAACAGCGTCTTTGGTTCTACCTTCTACGTGCTGACAGGAACCCACGGCACGCACGTCGCCATTGGCGTACTCTGGTTAATTCTGCTCTATTTTTATAGCTTCACCGGAAAATTGCGCGGCCACATTGGCGCGCTCGACGTTGAGATCGCCGGCCTATACTGGCACTTTGTCGACATCGTTTGGATTATCATCTTCACAGTCGTATACCTCGTCGAATACCTAGGCCCCAACGGCATTTGGGGTTCTGCTGTTGCCACTATAACCCCGTAACCTTTCCCCATGTCCGCACACGCTGAACCTGCGATTGACGCAAATTTCCTCGCCGAGGAGACGCGTCGCTACCACCACTTCATCACGTTAGCACTCTGGCTGGCAGTGATTACGGGTGCCGAGATCGTTGTCATCTTCCTTCCCTTGCCTGTGGCACTTGTTTTGACGGTGCTGACAGTGATGTCGGTCGGTAAATTCTTTGCGGTTGTGCTTTGGTTTATGCACCTAATTTACGACGCACGATTGCTTTTCTGGCTATTTGTAGCAGGCCTAGGTCTTGCCTGTGCGACATTTACAGCTTTGGTTTCGCTGTTCTCTTTTGAACGCGTGGATACGGCTTGGTTCTCCTGATTGCTGAGGTAGCTTCGCCCAATATCAGTGCGTACTTGAAGCGGCGGAAGATGCACTCACAGTGGATTGCGTACTCA
>CAIYUD010000074.1 GCA_903929325.1 uncultured Opitutia bacterium
CGATGAAGTTAAAGCAGCCTTTGTAGCGATGACGGGCGGCGGCTGGTCGCCAACGAAAGCGGTTAAGTCAGTGGCTAACATCGATGCAGCCGCTGTGTCAGGTTTTATCGACTGTAAAGTCCAAGGCCTCATCGGCGGCGACATCCTCAACCTCGTTGATACGCGCATCGATATCGCCAATGGAGTCTTTGAGACATCGTCCGAAAAAATGTCACTACCTGGGTCAGGTATTGATATGAAGCAAGCCCACGGACTCCCCGTTCTGGATGTTGTCCTAAGCGACGGTCGAACCTGCCCGATGATTTTCGATACCGGTGCCCAAATTTCCTACCTAGAGACTGAGCTTCCAAAAGGCGCAGTCGCCAAAGGTAATTTCGACGACTTCAGCCCATTCGTTGGCAAGTTTTCAACACCCGCACACGAGCTCGACATCAAATTAGGCAACGTACCTTTGTCACAACGCTTCGGACGTCTTCCGCGAAACCTCGCCGCTCAACTTCCACTCACCGGCTGCAACGGCATCATCGGTAATGAAATCCTGATCGACCGAGTGGGCTACTATTCCCCCCGCCAAAAGAAGTTAGTCCTGGAAGAGAAGACGAAGCGAGCGGGGTTAGCGGTGCTAGCGGGGGTGGCTGGCTAGCTGACTAGCTGGTTAGCTGGTTAGCTTTACTTGCCTTCCGCCTTCTCCGCGAACGTTTGGTAATATTCGTAAAGTCCTGAGAGCTGGAAACTCGCTGCGCGGTAGAGTGCGACGATCTCCTCGGTCGACAACGGACCGCAAATTGTACCAGGCGAATAGGCTGAGTGAACAGAAGCGGTGGCAAACGTTGACTGCTGTTCGAGGTAATCGAGGCGACTCTTACTTAACTTAATAAAGTTAGCACGGACGTCTTTGGGCAAATTTTTGAAAGCTAAGACCTCGCGTACACTGCGATCGATTTCAACGCGCCAGAGTCGATTAGCTTCTTCGCCTACTGCGAGCATGCCGACAGTTGTCTGGGCATTAAGTGAGCGCAGATAGTCGTCAATAGGATGTCGGTCAGTGATATGACGTACGGCGACGCGGAGTCCGCTCTCAGGTTCGAGCAAGGTGGTGCCACGTGTATCGTCATAGCAGAGAACGAGCACTTTCCCTTTCTCCCATTTATCGATGATAGCGGACTGAGCTTCATCGACCGCCAACATAAGTCGGCGCTTATCTTGCAGTACGGCTCCACCCGCATCACGTGCACGATCCCACAGCACACGTTCAGAGTATAGACAGTCTTCCATCGGCTGAGGCTTCCGAGCAGCACGCATCTTAGCTAGCTCGTCTTTCCACTGATCAACGAGCGGGTTGTTGCCGGCCCATGAAACGTCGTCTGCCTGAGCAATCAATGAGAGCGACAAAGCGAGCCAGAGAAGAGGGAGGCGCATTGGAGGGAAATAATGAGACTAAAGACGAATGACTAAAGACGAAAGTGAATACAGAGCTATCCAGCTAACCAGCTATCACCGCCAACCAGCTAACACCGCTAGTACCGCTAGTACCGCTAATTCGCTACTCATAATGCGTCCACATCCTCAGCACCTTCACGGTATGTTGAGACGCTAGAACCTGGTAGACGAGACGATGCTGGATATTGATACGGCGCGAATACGCTCCAGCGAGATCGCCGAGCAACTTCTTGAAAGGTGGCGGGGTTGCCAATGGATTGCGCGCGAGGAGCGCAAGTAGCGGCTCGATCCGCGGACGCAGACCAGCCCGCGCGGCCTTGCGAGCGTCAACCTCTGCCTGACGCGTATAAACGACCTGCCAACTCACCACTTCAAGCGCTTACGCGTCTTGGCAAGCGGCGTGACCAGCCCCTTACGAATCGATGCACCCATGCCGGGTACTGAGAGCAGGTGCAATGTCTCCTGAATATTAGCCCAGTCTTCGGATGATAACAGCACGGCACTACCGCGTTTACCCGTAATCTGGATAGGCTCGTGGACGGCGGCATCGATCAACTTATACAATTGAGCGCGGGCGCGGGTGGCAGGTACAGAATGCATAGACCAAAGCGTACGGTTTTGCGTACTGCTGGCAAGTGATGATGTTATGGATACTGAAATCGGAACGACGGGCATACCCATAGATTTTCTGCCGGATCATGAA
>CAIYUD010000075.1 GCA_903929325.1 uncultured Opitutia bacterium
AAATGATGAATCGAAAAAGGCCTTTGATGAGTTGCGGTTCCGCAACAATGCGTGCTGCTTCAGCGGGAAGCTCAGATAGTTCTGCATCTGAAAATAGTGCCTGCGAAAAGCGGATGGCAGTTAAGTTGCGGTGTAATTTTCGATTAAGGTATTCGGTGAGTAAGGGTGGCGTCCATGGGCGCACCTCATGGTCCCAGTGTTCGCCGCCGAGAAGAGGGCAGGGCATTGCGTCGACTTCTGGACCTATCCGCTTGGGACTTTTGCGTGCGCGCGCATCGCTTAATTTCCGCAGGGGTTCCGCCGTTGTCCGTAAAGCAGGTTCGATCAGAATGACTAGGCCTTGAGGTGCCAGCCGGGCGGATAGACGTTTCATCCAGCCTTCACGTTCACCGTCTTCTTTAAATCCCAGTTCATTTAAGACAAATCCTCCAATGATAATGTCGAAATCGCCTTCGGGCCATGTCTCAACCTCTCGAGCATCGCCGATACGCGTAACGATTGTTGCCTGGGGGCAGGCAATAGGTGCGACGGATTCAAGTGCAGCAAGTGCAGACGGTGAACGATCGACCGCAATTAATTCGATGGTATGACCTTGAATTTGCGAAAGTTTACGGGCGGTGCGTAAACCACAACCACCCGATCCTGATCCTAAATCGAGTATACGTACGTGAGGTCGAGCAGGTTTCCATCCGCGGAGATCAATGGCATGGGCGAGTGACCAACCTGTCCGTGCCCAAGCCTGTGGAAAAAAGAATAGACCGTAGGCTGCCAATAATCGTGCATCCGCAAAGTAGTCCGGGAAAGTGCCATCCGGGCGGCCGACCGTAAATAAATCAGAGAGCTTTTGGACATCGGCCCGAAGAACTTCCAAGGCATCGTCTGCCGTACGTCCCGTAGCCTGTTCAGCTTTCGTCATCCACGCCGCTTCGAGTTCAGGCGGGTAGGTGTCGGGTAATTCACGGGGCGACATCACGTCGTCCTTCTAGAGAGCTTCTCAGTGTTTCTGAATCAGCGAAAGTTAAGCCGCTGCCACTGGGTAGTCCGAAACCTATCCGGGTGACCTTGGTACCAAAGCGTCCTGCTAAAAAGGATTCACGTATATAATGACAGGTTGCTTCGCCCTCGATGTCATTGCCGAGTGCCAAGACAACTTCCGTCACAGGTTCAGTGGTTAAGCGCTCGCCGAGTTTGGCGAGATTGAGTTCGCCCGGTCCGATTCCATTAATCGGCGAGAGTCTTCCATGGAGTACATGGTAGGTCCCGCGATAACTACCCGCGCGTTCGACAGCGAGTAAGTCGGGGACATTCTCAATCACGCAAAGCAACGAAGGGTCGCGCTTGGGGTCTGCGCAGACAGAGCAGAGGGCGCTTTCTGCTAAATTACCGCAACGGTCACAACGTCGAACCACGGCGGCAGCTTGTTGAAGGGCTTCAACGAGTGGCGCGAGTTTTGCGGGACGTTCGACCAAGAGGTGTAATGCGAGGCGTTCAGCTGCACGATGCCCAAGTCCTGGAAGTGACTTCAGGAGTTGTCTAACTTTCTCGTAAGCAGGCGTCATGGGCTCTTAGAAGCCCCCGAGACTTGGCATATTGAATCCCGCGGTTGCGGCTTGCATGCGAGCTTGGTGAAGTTCGCGTGCTTTTGTGGCAGCTTCTTGCAACGCGGCGACGAGTACAGGTTCTACAATCGACGATCCTTCTTTAAGGAAATCGGGATTGATAGTCACGGACTGGACGTCGCCATGGCCATTGACGACGACTTTGACCGCTCCGCCGCCATGCGAAACTTCCACGCGTTCCGCCGTGAGTTGCTCCTGCACCACGGCAATGCCACGCTGCATTTTCTGAGCTTGTTTGAGAAGTTTGCCTACGCCAGCCATGTGCTGACATTCATCGACACTCTGCCCGAGTCAAGCGGTGGTGAATCATGACTTGAGAGATTGGAGTGTTTCCTTAATTTAAAGGGGTGCAGCCCCCGGTCGACATCCAGCTCGTTGGTTCCTTTTTAGCCATTCGCTGGGGTGACGGTCGTGAGGACGTCTTTCCTGGCGAATATTTGCGCGAATGTTCACCCAGTGCTGAGAATATGGGCGAAAAAGATATCCTCGGTAATACATACGGCGGCGATGGGCCTCGTCAGTTTCCCGGTGTTGGGGTCGTGGGCTTTCACCCTGTCGGCAACTATGCTTTGAGCCTGATCTTTAGTGATGGGCATAGCAGTGGTATCTACAGTTGGTCTTACTTAAGAGGCTTAGGTGATAGTTTGCCGAAAGCTTCTTAGACTTGCCCACCTGTTATGTTTAGGTAGGGTGCGTATGCGTGAAAAAGACCTACGTCCTTGATACGAACGTCCTGATTCATGATCCTGAGTCTATTCGAAAGTTTGATGAGCACACGGTAGCAATACCGGTGGAAGTGCTTTCCGAGCTCGATCGACTCAAGGTCCAACAGGGGCAAGTCGGCGCCAGTGCCCGTCGAGTCAACCGTTTCATTCGTGAGTTATTCGACAACCAATCCCTTGATAAAGTCGTTGAAGGGGATCGCGACAAGCCCACTGCATTGCACGCTAATTTGCCCTCGGGGGGCGAACTGCGCGTCGTCGTCAATGAGTCACTGATACGTGAGCATTTTGCGGGTACGCGCTCCGATCGCCTGCGGGCGGTCTTTATGCAGGTCGACGCACCTGACCACCGCATCATCGCATCGGCGCTTTATTTAAGGGATATTAGCAAAGGGCCTGTTATCTTAGTGACCAAAGACGCCTGTATGGCGTTAAAGGCCAAAGCACTCGGTCTCGATGTTCAGGATTATCGTAACGATCGGGTTGAAATTCGTGAAGGGAACGAATTCCGAACCCTGACAATCTCGGCGAAAGCCATGCGCGATTTCCAAGATCTTGGGCAGGTCAAGGTTGCCGCTGCTGCTAGCCAAGATGTTTACATCAACGAGTACGTGATGCTCTCGTCGGATGCCGGTGTGGAGCCGGCACGCTTTGTGGGTGATGCTTCGTTCATTGCATTGCCGATTTACCGTGAATTTCTGTCCGATGCACCCGGTGCACGTAAAGGGTTACAGATGCCTAGGGGTATGCGGGTTATTCCTAAGAATTTTGAACAATGGGTTTTGCTCGATGCATTACTGAATCCTGACATCCGCTTGGTCACGTGCTTTGGACGTGCAGGTACCGGCAAGACTTTCTTATCCATCGCCGCTGCGCTGTCCCAGGTGTTGAGCGAGTTCTCGCCTTACAAGAAGCTCTATATCTCGCGTCCGGTTGTGCAGATTGGTAAAGACTTAGGGGCGTTACCGGGTACCAAAGAAGAGAAGCTTTCGCCTTACGTTCAGCCTTACTTTGATAACCTTGAGGTTCTCTTTGCGCGTAGCGGCGCGCCTTTGCCCTCTGTCGCTAGTTCATCAACGAGCATCGTGGCCAGTGACAGCAAGGCGAAGCGTAAGCAGGCTCAAGCACGCAAAGCTCCGCCCCCTATCTTTGGGTCGCAAGTTCAGCAGCAAGTTGCCGGTCAACCCCGTCGCCCTTACCAGTGGTTGTTGGATGCTGGGCTGATAGAGATTGAAGCGATGACTTACATTCGTGGACGTTCCATCGGTCATGCCTACATGATTATGGATGAAGCCCAGAACATGACGCCACATGAAGCCAAGACTGTTATTACGCGTATGGGTGAGGGCTCTAAACTCGTTTTGATTGGTGACCTTGATCAAGTGGATACCCCTTACCTCGACGGCAGGTCCAATGGACTTATCCATGCTCACGAACGCATGAAGGGTCACAGTATTACCGCTCACGTCCGCCTCATTCATGGCGTCCGTTCGCAACTTTCCGAACTCGCTTCGGAATTAATGTAAGTCACGACAGGTTTATGAGTCGCCGTATTGGTATTTTAGGTGGCTCGTTTGATCCGCCTCACGTGGGACATCTCGCCCTTGCGCAAGCTGCCCACAGTGAACTTGCCCTGGATGTCGTTCATATTATTCCTGCCGCCCAGGCGCCGTTGAAGGACTCTGTACCACGTGCCTCGAGCGCTGACCGCATTTTGTTACTACGTCTCGCCTTTGATTTATACAGTTGGGCGGTTATTGACGGTCGAGAAGTCGCTCGTGGAGGGACAAGTTATTCGATCGATACGGCGCGTGAGATTCATGCCGAGAATCCAGGCGACGAACTCTATTGGATTCTAGGCGCAGATCAGCTTGCCCGCCTGCATCTTTGGCGGGAAGCGGCAGCTTTATGTGCTCTGGTGAAGTTTGCGGTGCTCGTGCGCGAAGGGGAGGAAGCTAAGGTCGATACGACTTTAGCCACCCTGGCCACAGTCGTTCACCTAAAGGCTCCCCCGGTCAATCTATCGTCTTCCAAGATCCGCCAAGCCCTTGCCGCAGGCCGATCAACGGAAAAGGCCTTGCTCCCAGCCGTCAGTGACTGCATCCAAGCCCGTAACCTTTATCGCATCTAAAGTATGGCCGCTCCTAAGAAAAAATCATCTGTAACCAAATCTACCGCGTCGAAACGTGGTAAATCGAAGTTGCCCAAGAAAGCAGTGAAGGCTGCTACCAAGGTAAAGGCTAAGTCGAAATTGAAAGCCATCGCGAAACCGGTTGCTGTTAAGCGGCCAACCCCAGCGACTGCGGTACGCACACCCAGTACTTTTCCCAAAGCACTCATTGCGGCAGTTAAAGCCCTAGACGAAAAAAAGGCTGAACAGATTCGCGTGATCGAGCTTGGACCCCTTTCATCGGTTGCGGATTATTTCGTATTAGCTACCGGTAACTCCGAACCGCATTTACGTTCCCTGCGTATCGAACTCGACCGTGCATTGGAAGAAGCCGGTAGTCGTGTGCGTGGAATTGAGGCTCAGAAGGAAAGTGGTTGGACGGTTGTCGACTCGTTCGAAATCGTCTTCCATCTTTTCCGTCCAGAGCAACGGGCGGCTTTCCGCTTAGAGACTCTTTGGAAAGACGGGATCAACATTCCTGTTTCCAGTCTCCTGAAAGCTTAAAGTTTTCCGGTGGTGCCAGAGGGCAGAATCGAACTGCCGACCTTAGGCTTATGAGTCCTGCGCTCTACCGACTGAGCTACTCTGGCGAAAACCGGAAGTAGCAAAGTTGATAATGCCTCTCGGAGAGTCAAGACACGAGGCGACCTAGCTTCATTCAAAGCTCTAAAAATTGATGAATACTAGGAAAATCCAGAAGCAGACGGATGCACCCGCGAGTGCGATTCCGAGTTGTTGCATCGATCGACCCACGTCATCGAGCCCTTCGCCTTGGAGTGAATGTGCCGACTGGATTGTGCGCCATGCGCTGTAGGTTGCACCTAAGAGCGTGCCGATAACGAGTAAGATTTTGAATGCAGTCGTTGGGATATGTAAAGGGTCCCTTAATAGCCAAATCGGCAGTCCGACGGCTACGGGCAGGAGGAAGCTTAAGCCGGACCAGAGGTAACCCTGGCGGACACGACTTTCGATTGAATCAGCGACTAGGGTGCTTCCAGGAGGAGGCGGGGGTGAGCCGCTCGGTGGCGGCGGTGGACTCGACTTTCCAGCCAGACGTCCCAATAGCCCGCCTTGATTGGGCGGGGTTAAAAAGGCTTCGGCAGTGTCCTGTTGAAACTGTCTGACGGTTAACCATCGCCCGCGTTGTTCAACTGCATGGACCAAACTGATTTCATTGGCCCGTAGTTTTTCGGCAATTTCCGATGCAGTGAAATTGCCAAGAATAACTCCTTTAAAGCGTAGCCGATATGTAAGGGGTGCCATGGCTTAGAAGTCTTTTCCTTTTAAGAGAGTGTTCCAACCTCCAGACGGAGTGATGAGTTCAGCGGAAGGCGTGCCGGTGGCTTCAGCGGCATCCTTAGGGTTGGTGGCAAGACAGAGCAGGGGTGAGAAGGGGGCAGCGCTGGTATTGCTGACAGAGACCAGCTTGGTGCCGTCGACACTTTCGAAAAGTGCGACAGGTTTCCCTTCAGAATTGAGTCCGCACAGAATTGTTCCTGGTGCGAAGGGCTGCGTGCAGAGCGGCGTGCGGCCATCAAGTGCGACATAACCAACGAGTATTAGGCCGTTATTACGTAGTGTACTTACGAACGATCGGAAGAATTTAGCTTCTGCGTAATACTTTACAGACGTAAGTGCATGGAATTTTGATAACTCTTTGAGGAGTACTTTATCGCGTGAATAGACAAACTCCCACGATCGTAAGTTATTTTGGGTGATACCTCTTAAATCAGCCGCGTCACGCTGCGCAGAAGGTGAAAAGGCTAGGCCTGATAGATCGGACCGTAACGATGCTAGGCGGAAGAGTTCTTGTAGGTGGTAAGCACGTAGAAGAATTGAACCCGTCTCTTTACGCACACGTTCGATGCTACGTAAAGGTGGCTCGGGTAAAGCCCCGTCAGCGCTGAGATAGAAATAGCGGTCGAAGCGTTTGAGGTA
>CAIYUD010000076.1 GCA_903929325.1 uncultured Opitutia bacterium
ATTCTTGTTCAGGTAGAGGGGTCCCCTCTGTTGGTTCTTTTCCGGTAACGTTGTTGTTGCTGAACTCGCGCAAGCTCCAAGTCATCTCCACGAGGTCACCAGAACTCCGAAGTACATTTCCTTTGTAAACTGTTTCAGACAATCCGTCTACACGGCGAGTTTGGGTTGTTAGGTTTCCGACGACATATTCTGTCTCAATAACTTTAGAAAGATTAACACCAGCTTCGGGTGAGGTGTGTTCGCGAATCGAAAAAATACGAATACCGCGGATCAGATTGTCTTGGGTTAATCGCTGCGCGACACTCAGTTCTTCGGGATTCAACTTATAGTTGGACGGTTCCGGGGTGGTTGCTGCATCCCACATGGCTGCCATACGGGGACCGAGCAGGCATCGTGGCAGCTGACTCAGCTCATCTTTGCCTTCGACGACGAAAAGGGCAGCTTTGCCGACATCAAGCTCTGGGGTCTCTTTTTGGATAGCCTGTAGTGTCGCGAGATAGGACTTAAGATCCTTGGCGTTGCTGAGACGCCGTTGTGCATTTTGCGATGCCGAATCGAGTTTTAATCTTTGCTCCGATCGATCGGTGAGCGACATCGCCCGGTCGCTGCAATCTGTCCCAACCACCGTTTTAACTCCCGGAGTTTTTAACAAGACGCGAATTTTTTCGGTAGTTTCTTCGGCCAGTTTCGGATCGGAGCCGATGGCTTTTTCCAAGGTTTCAGAAAGTTGGTCGATTTGCTTTGAAAGGTCTTTCTCGAATTTTTTGCACTGAGCAATCAACGTATCAACATTGCCGGATTGCGCTTTAAGTCGCTTAGCTGCCTGGCTGCCAATCTTAGTGAGCGCTTCATTGAAGGCGTTTCCACGTCGTTGTACTTCTAGGAAATTATTTGCATCGATACCCGTTGTGTTGGCCTGAGAAAGGTAAGCTGCTTCCGTGGCCAGCTGCTGTTCTTTCTCTTTTAAGCTAACAATTTCCTGTCGGATTTTAGCGATTTTATCGGCCGTGATTTCTTTGAGTTCAGGAGTCTTTGCGAGATTGTTAGCTTCTGTAATTTTTTGATCCGCCGCGTCAAAATCCCAATTTAGCAGCGGTATTTCGATGGTGCTTATTGCGGTCTCGATCTCGGATTTACTGCGTACTGATTCATAGAAAAAGTAAGTCATTGTTAGCACTGCAATCAATGCCAGTACGCTTAAGCTAACATGCTTCGTATGGGCTCGGACAACTTTTCGGTGGAGCGCACGACTAAGTTCATTAGCAGCTGTGACTATCTCAATTGGCATTGGGTAGGTTGTGGCTGAGGCCTTCTCAATCCACTTATTGACGCGTCTCAGTAAATCAGCGGAGCGCCCAACCTGGGCTTCTTGGCTAAGGCGGTTCCATTCTTCCCGTAGGTTTTCGATTTGGTTACGTGCGTTAACTTCAGCAGCGGCTGCATTGGCGAGTCCGGTCGCCCAGGTCTCGCATGTTTTAAGAATTTCTGCCTCCGCGCCTTCAGCTTTAATGCCTGCGTTTCGCTCAACGGTGCGTGCGGCACCAACTTCGTCTGCGCATGTTCGCCAATCGTTGGCGTTATAGGCTTGGTTAGCTCTTTGAGTATGGCCTGAAATTCGACTGCGGCTTTGTGACTGGATCCAGAGTGCACGTAAACGTACTGCTTCTTCCCACTCGGGATCACCTTTGAGTTGTGCGGCCCCAACTTGCTCCATGCGCGACATGAGTTGCGCGGATGCTTCCGGGTCTTTTTTTGCAAAGCATTCGGTGACGCTTTTCAATGCATCTCGCATGAACTTACTGCGAAGACGGTTTAACTCCGTTTGCGCATTGGTATCAGTAGGATTAACTGTCGTGATTGAGCGTAAGACGTAGAGCGCTCGTGAGTCATCGCGTTCGCGGATGGCTTGTCGGTAGTCGCGATAGAGGGGGTGATTTTCGTCGATTGGTTTGCCGTAGAGCTGCTCGACGCTCAATAACTGGGTATCATCAAGGGGTGGTGCGGTAGGCAGGCCGTGATTGATGCACAGCTGACGCCAAGCATTGCTTTCTTCAAAACTCAGCCACGCACAAAGATCCAGTAAGCTGGGTTCGGCTTCGGCGGATTGGAGTGCAGCTTGGTCGTTGCCAAGACGAGCGAGGGTGGCGCATTGCGCGAGTCGTTCGGACGCGCGTTTGCCCAACTCAGCCATTTCCATAGCGAGTGCGCGTGCTTCGAGGTCAGGCGTGCTGAGTGAAAGTTGAACGCGTATGCGAGACTGGAGGCGTTCGGGTAACATGCTCAGCGAAACTCTCCGATCTGAAGGATGGGATTACCCCGGCTATCAACACAGCGAATGGTCCACGTTCCACCGGCATTTAAGAAATCTCCGGAATCAAACAGCTTACGTCGCTCATTAATTTCGGTTCGTCGCGTAGCTTCCGCGGCGGTGTTTAATCGGATAAGATCGGTATCTAAAATATTTTTGCTAATCACCAATGCGGCAGTGCGATCCGGGAAGTTATGTCCGGCGGGGTAAAGCCCATTGCGTCCGTCAATCAATGAAAGTCGTGTGAACACGGGCTCAATCCACGGAGCAAGAGCGGTCTCTTGATTGCTAGGATCAGTGTAGAGCGCACCTAAGCTAAAACGGATGGGTTCAAGCGCTTCTGGATTCGCTAGTAGTACAACGCACATTTTACGTCCCGCTGCATTCAACAGTTCGATACCAATATTGCTCTCAGTGAATCCAGAAGGTGCTTGTCCTGCGAATTTTAAGGTTACCGTGTTGGCGCGAGAACCAACAGATAAACTGACTGAGGGTTGGTTAGGGCTAGGTGTTTCTTCTGTGACTGAGACGGAGCTTGCACCTTGTTCAAGTTTTGCTCGGTGCAGGCGTGTGGTGTTGTCGCGCTGTGCGATAGAACGGTAGGCGCATAGTCGGATAGATATAGATTGTGAAGTGCCTGGACCGCCCGTGAGGCCTTCTTTTAGGAATGCGCTAAGTTTAGCGCCTGCTTTGGCGCCGACGTCAAATTCGGCTGTCGAAGGTATCTTTGGTCCTGCGGACCCCGTCACCCATTTACCAGGCACAAGTAGTGTATCCCGGATATCTAATTGCGTGAGTAGTTTAGCGCGTGCTCCAACGTCTGTTAATTGTGCGAGTGCGGTATCTTTGGGCGCTCCAATTTCTTTAGCGATGCGCATGATTTCCGTAGCCTCGGCTCGTAAGGCTTCGACTGCCTCAGGGTTTTCGGCGATACCTGTTTGATTAAGTTTATCTTCAAGTGCTTTGGCTGCTGATTTGGCGATACATGCCTGAATCCGTGGTACAAATTGATCGCGGTGTCGTGCTGTGAATGCGGGTGAGATTTGTGAGATTTCAATCCACTGACGCGCGGCGGCGACATAGTCTTCGCGGCTCATGATATCTTGTAACTCCTGAAGGGCTCTGTTGGCACGGAGTACATCGGCAGCAGCTGCCATTTCTTCAGCGGTTGGTACTTTTTTAACAGGAGCCGTCTCTACGTGTGTGACTTCTTCCTTATGAGGTTTGTAGATGAAGTATAAGGCGACCCCGGCGGCACAGAATGCCAGTGCGATGGCTCCAATCAGTCCGCCGCTTAGGTATGCAGGGGAGGGTGCATGATTACTCTCTGTCGGAAGTTGGTTCGGCGGACGCATGGCAGTCTGAACGGCTACACCCAGTGCGGCCTGACGTGCCCTTTCGCTTTCAGGTGCGGGCTCGTGGATGGCCGATGTTATATCAATAGTATATCGTCCGCTGGTTTCCCCTCCGCACCAGGCGAAACCGTCTGATCCCGTAACCGATGCTTCGGTGGTAAAGTTTGCACTCCAGCTAGCACGGCCGAGCAGGGCGCTTGCCTCGGCAAAAAGTTGTAGAAGTTCATCGGTATCCTTTGCGTTGATCAGGCTAACGTTGGCTGCCGATTCTCCCGCAATTAACCATGCTGCTTTGGCACCTGTGCCGGTTAGTTTGCGCCAGTGGCTACAGGGGATGAGGGGACGTCCAGCTTTGAGCTGTAATTTAATCGGGTCGAGCCAGCGAGGCTCTCCATCCCATTTTTCAATCCATCCCTGCCAACGTGAAGCAATGTCGGCGGGGGGAGGGAGCCCGGCCGATTCTTCGTCGGTAAAGACGAGATGTTGTGCGAGGCGATTGTCGCGCTGTGTGTAATCAAGTCCGCCAGCGGTGAACCGAGAGAGTATATACCAAGATTGGGCAGCAGCATCTAGACGTCGGAAAGTAAATACGACGGTGGATGAATTACCATTCGGCGTCCCGAGTCCTTCGAGTAGCGCAACGAGTCTTTCAGGTATTTCACGATGTCGTGCTACCGTGCAGAATCCAGATCGACCCGGTGTGAGCCCTTGTGCGACTGAAGTGAATACCAGGGAAAGGGGCATCGTATTTAAATGCAGGGCAGCATGGTCGGCGAGGTAAGGTGAAGGATCCAGTAAACTGGGTCTTCGACTCGAGCCGGCGCGAGTTTCTTAGGATCGGGTGCAATACGTCCGCTGTTCGGTCCAGCCGTGAGAATCACGGGGGTGTGGCCAAAGGATGTGGCCGCAAAGAAGCGTAAGTTTTCTGCAAGCGATTCTGCGGTCGCTACTAGACCCGGGCAGAGATCTTTCAGTACTGCCCGTACGCGATTGGAATTTCGATCAATTGCTCCGAGGTCGAGCATGCCGTTTTTGACTGTGGGTTCGAGTGGCTCTGGCAAGAGGTGTGCCCAAGCGTCAGACTTGCCGACAATGAAGGCCATGGGTGTGCGGATACGGTCGGAGGGGGCGAGTCCAAGCACCCGCTTGATGCGACTATCCACTTCAGCGAGGATAGAATCTTGCTGGTCGATACGTCCACTCATTGAAAGTTGAGGGTCCTCCATACCGACTAATTTCTGTTTGAAACGTGCATTCGCAGTCGGATCGAAAAGGAAGAGGAGTCCGGCAGACGTAGCGACATGCAGTGCGCCGGGTGACTCGTGAATATCGATTCCAGGTTCAAAATGTTCACCGGCATTATCGTAGAAGATAACCGAACACTCGGAGTGGGCTTTGGTCGGCTTGCTGATGGTGTATATAAAAGGTCGTGGCAGTGACACCATCCGTCCAAGTCGTGGGAGTTTTTCGTAAGTGGCACCTTCGAGTGCAGTTTTGCCAAGCAATGCTTGGTCAGGTGTCGTTGCCGAAAACAGCGAGTTGCGCATTTGATTGAGCAACATGTTCCCGGTGGGGTCGCCGTCCTTGAAAGCTAGGCCGAAGTCGCGAGCGAGTTTTTCTTGGAGGACGTGTGTGGTTGCTGCGAGGAAGTAGGACTTTCCAGAAGAGGGTGCACCAATCAGCGAGAGAATCGATTGAGGCATCTCTAAGAATCCTGGTGGCAATTGACGGCGACAGTGAGGGCAGGCGATATCGGTGCAGGCTAAGCCCATAGGATCAAGGGCTTGGCCTTGATCATTAAAGCGGGTGGGTTGGAATCGAAGACGTGCATCCGTTCCAAGCACAGGGTCTCCTCTGAGACTTTCGTGGACGGCAATACTCAAGGCATCGCCCGCGTCGAAGCGTGTCCAGCAAACCGGACAAACATGTTTGCCGACATTTTTTTCAGCGACGAGTGATCCAGATGGCGACGTGCCATCCATTCGATTTGGCGTCAGCGACGGAACGACTTGAGTAAAGGAGAATCCGATACCGAGTCCTCGGGGTGTACAAGCTAGCGTGTTAGTTGGACGTCCAAGTTCTGAAGCGATTTGCACAACGCGTTCTTTGGCTGCTTCGGCAAGGAATTCACCACTCTCCACATCAAAGAGTAGCCAAGTCGAGGTATCGACATCGCGTGTCCAGTCGGAGTCGGAAGCACCAATAACCAGCAGCGAGTTTTCCCCTTGGAGTGTAAAGGTGTCACTGATCGGCGTCGGCTCGCTTAAACGTGCGCCATTTAAGAACACAATCGAACCTTGGGTTGGCACCATCATTAAACCTGAGAGGGTTTTTTCTAGGGTAGCGATGGGCCGAGACGAACCTATCGGGAATTTTAAGGGGAATGCTGAAGCTTCGCCTTTTGTCCCACGGATACAATCAACCCAGCGGATGGGGGGTTGGTTTTTGGAGTCAATGGGGGGCATTTTAGGGGTATAACCTTGCTGTTGAATTCCTGAGGTTTGTCATTTATAAAAGGACTACCCCGTCCAATGGAGCATACTGAGGAAGAACAGCTAACTGTCGAGCGTGCTCGCCAAGGAGATTCCGGGGCATACGCATCGTTGGTTCTTCGTTATCAAGACCGCATCTTCGCCAAAGTCTTTTCACTTTTACGGAACAGACAAGATGCCGAAGAAATTACCCAAGATACATTTATTCGGGCAAATCGGGTCATCGCAAATTTCCGCGGCACGGCTTCGTTTTCAACCTGGATTCATAAGATTGCCATCAATCTTGCACACAACCGTTA
The DNA here is from genome assembly GCA_903929325.1 of uncultured Opitutia bacterium. GTDB lineage: Bacteria > Verrucomicrobiota > Verrucomicrobiia > Opitutales > UBA953 > UBA8828. Next base: position 6,455 of record CAIYUD010000076.1, read on the forward strand.
CTGGTATTGGTGGCGTCGCAAACGCGACCAGTCGTTCTCCCTCGATGCAGAAATTGGTGAATCGGGTAATACACTTCACGACATCCTCCCGGATGGCTGTCAGGGTCCTAGCACCGAGGTCTTGCATAATGAATTTGTTTCACGCGTCGCTGAATGCATGGCTTTGCTCAAGCATGATCAGCAGCGCATTTTGATACTTCGGAACATCGATAATCGTTCCTATGAAGAAATTGCCGATGAACTCGGTCTCTCCATTGGCACAGTGAAGAGTCGTATTAATCGTGCGCGCGAGGCCTTGCGCGAGCTCATGGGGGATGAGTTTCTAAAATGATCCAACACGCAAATTTTGATAAGGCAGCTTTCGCTTACTTAAATGGTGAAGCCACTGCTAAGGATGTCATCGCCTTGCGTGATACCTTGCGGACGAACCCTGAGTTACGCAGTCGCTTTAGTGCGCTGGTTCGATTGCACCGTGCGCAGTCTATTGTCCTAGCCCGTCGAAGCCCTGGTTCATTTGCAGGCGTGCTTAAAAGCCTCCGTGAATTTGCCAATCGTGCAGGCCGTTTCTTTGCCCACGCCTGCGTGCTTGTATTGGTCGTCGTTGAGCTCGACGTGGCCGTACCGGGGATTGATACGCATTCTTGGATTCAGCCACTGGTGAGTATTTCCGAGGAATCATCGATGGACGATGAGACAATGCCGATTCCCGAGGTCGACGAAGTGAATGTTGACGAAGACGCCGCACCGATGCCCGACGTGCGCGAAGCCGACTTCTTGGAAAGCTAAGGGTAATCGAGCCTTGCCAATAGCCCCAACTGGGTTGTTTTAGGGGCATGGAGGGAGCTACCGCTAGACCAGAGAGGGTCCTTCGCTGTATCGCCGCCGCTCCAGGCGTAGCGTATGGTCCAGCGTACCTGCTTCTCGAGGGCATGGTCAAGGTATCCAAGTATGCCATTGAAGATGTGAAAGCTGAGCAGGTTCGCTTGGATGCCGCACTTGAGACAACCCGTCGCCAAATTTCAGAGTTACGCGATGAAGTGGCAGGGCGATTGGGCGACGCGGAGGCAGAAATTTTTGATGCCCACCTACTGGTCTTAGAAGATGCAGCCTTGGTGGGTGAAGTCATGGCGATGGTTAAAAGCCAAAAACTGAATATTGAGCACTGCTTTTCAACGGTTGCTGATCGGTATATCGAAATCTTTGCAAACCTTGACGATGATTATTTACGCGAACGTTCTTCGGACATTCGCGATGTCACGGGTCGTATCCTTGATAACTTACTCGGCGTAACTTCACGTGCCCGCAAAGCAGGTGAGCCATCGATTATTGTCGCTGGTGATTTGACGCCTTCAGACACCGCCTCATTGCCAGCGGGTGAAGTTTTAGCAATCGCAACGGAGAGCGGTAATCGCACGAGCCATTCGGCTATCATGGCGCGTGCGCTTGAGGTACCAGCGGTTGTGGGAGTTCATGGATTGATAGATCTGGTGAGTGCCGGCGACACCATCGTCGTTGATGGTGACGAAGGCGTCGTCATTCTTAATCCTTCCGCGGCGACTCTGGAACGCGTCCGCTTGTCGAGTGCTCAAGCGGCACGACGGCGCGAAGCCCTGCTGGCCGACAACGGCTCACCCGATGTTGGTACCGATGGTTCCCCTTTTGTTCTCCAAGCGAATATCGGTGGCCCTGACGACCTCGAAGATGCTGTGATTGCGAAGGCGCATGGGGTGGGTCTTTACCGCACTGAAAACTTATTCCTGCGCATCGATGGTTGGCCCGACGAGGCTACACAATACGCCGAATACGCCGAAGTGGTGCGTAAAGCTAATGGCCAAGCAGTGACATTCCGAACGCTCGATATTGGCGGAGATAAGCAACTCGGGGATGCCGAGGTTGAGGCTAACCCTTTTATGGGGTTTCGTGCCTTACGACTTTGTTTAGAGCAACCGGAGATTTTCCGTACACAACTTCGCGCGATCGTACGTGCTTCGGCTCTTGGGCCCGTCTCGATTATGTTCCCGATGGTTTCTGGTTTAGACGAAGTGCGCCGCGCGAAAGCCGCAGTTCATGCTGTAGTGACAGAACTCCAAGCCGAAGGTATTCGGCCGATGATACCTTTGCGATTGGGTGTGATGATTGAAATACCTTCAGCGACGGTTATTGCAGACGCTCTCGCCGCAGAATGTGATTTCTTCAGTGTTGGTACGAATGACCTCGTTCAATACCTGCTCGCCGTTGATCGCGGTAATGAACGTGTAGCTTCATTGTATGAACCGGCGCACCCTGCGGTGGTCTTGACTTTACAGCGTGTTTTCCAAGCTGCGCGTTCACGGGGAATTCCTTGTGGCGTTTGTGGTGAGTTAGCTGGCGATGTCGGTTGGGCGCCTTTGCTTCTCGGTTTAGGTGCAGATTCGTTGTCAATGTCCACGCCTGCCATTCCCGAGGTGCGCTATGTTTTAAGGCGGAGCACCCAAGCCGATCGTGAGGCACTTGCTGGCGTTGCACTGGCTTCGGTAGACCCTGTGGCCACGACGCTTGCTTTGCGAAGTTTTGCCAGCGACCGACTGCGTTCTCGCCCCTGAGATGAAGCCAATCCCCAATGCCTATATCGAGGCGATGCTGGCGTATACGCCAGGTGAACAGCCTCAAGGGGAGGGTTGGATAAAGTTAAATACCAACGAAAATCCTTATCCACCCAGTCCGGCTGTTACAGCTGCACTCGTCGGTGCAGTCAGTGGTGATGGCGCACCTTTACGTCTTTATCCATCGCCCGATAGCCGTCGCTTCCGCGAAGCTGTCAGCGCATTACATGGTGTACCTTTAGATTACGTTCTTGCGGGTAACGGATCAGATGACGTTTTGAATTTATTAATTCGTGCGTATGCGGGGCCGGGTCGTCCAGTTGGCATGCTTAACCCGAGCTATTCACTTTATCCTGTTTTAGCGGCCGCACAAAATGCGCCTGTGGTGAGGGTAGAAATTCAGTCTGACTTAACCTTTGCCGTTGATGCAGTCACAAGCTCGGGTGCTTCCATCTTTTTTATTACAAATCCGAATGCACCGCTTGGAATAAATTTTGCCCGTAAGATGATTGCCCAAGTCGCCGCGAATTTTCCAGGATTACTGGTGGTGGACGAGGCCTATGCAGCGTTCGCCCCTGAAGACTGTGTCGAACTTGTTCGATCGCATGCCAACGTAGTTATCACGCGCACACTCTCCAAGGCACACGCACTTGCGGGTATGCGTGTTGGTTATGTGCTTGCCCGACCTGAAGTGATTGCGCTCCTCGACCGTGTACGTGACAGTTATAATTTGGATCGACTTGCTCAAGCGGCGGGTGTCGCTGCACTCAATGATGTGAGTTGGCTCCAAGAAACCGTGGGCAAGGTTAAGCATTCCCGTGAACGTCTCACGCAATCGCTTTTAGGTATGGGTTGGTCGGTTGTGCCGAGTGCGACCAACTTTGTTTTAGCAACACCGGTTCGCCCCGGTTCGCCCCCTGCAATGTCGACGAGTGAGCATGCATTCGAATTTTTACGCTCTAAAAAAATTCTGGTTAGGCGTTTTCCGTCGCACCCACTTACGGCTTCAGCCCTTCGGATTACGGTTGGTACAGATGTCGAAGTAGATGCTTTTCTGGATGCGGCTAAAGAGTGGACGGCAGGGCGGGGTTGACTTCCGGGTGCTCTCGGGGGATGAGTGAGGCATGAGTCAGGGCTCAAGAACTAGTACCGTTAACCGTGATACCGCTGAGACGCGTATCTCACTTTCCGTCAATCTTGATGGAACCGGTCGTGCAGAAATTGCGACGGGTATACCGTTCTTCGACCACATGCTCACACTTCTTGCCAAGCACGCCTCGATTGATCTTACCGTCAAGGCGAGCGGGGATACAGATGTCGATTACCACCATACCGTCGAGGACGTTGGGATTGTTCTTGGACAAGCTATTCGCGAAGCCCTAGGTGAAAAACGCGGTATCCGTCGTTACGGATTCTTCCTTCTGCCGATGGACGAAGTGCTCACGCGCGTCGTCATCGATTTGTCCAATCGCCCGATGTTAGTCTACCAAGCTGACATTACCAATTACATGGTGCGCGATTTCAACATCGCCCTTGTTCGTGAGTTTTTCCAAGGACTCACCAATTCCTTGGCCTGTAATCTGCATATGCGCTTAGAGTATGGCGATGAGCCACACCACGTTTCCGAATCATTCTTCAAATGTTTCGCGCGGGCATTACGTATGGCAATCGAAGTCGATCCACGCGCCGGTGATGCTATCCCTAGCACCAAGGGTAAACTCTGATTGCTACCGTGGCTGTTCGTCCGTCTGTTGCCGTTATCGATTACGGTGGTGGTAATTTACGGAGCGTTCGCCGTGCACTTGTTGCTGCCGGGGCAGATGCTTATTTAGCTTCTACACCCAGTGAGGCCGAACGCGCCGATGCCGTTGTCTTTCCAGGCCAAGGAGCCATCGGCGATTGTATGGACTGCCTTAAGCGCACGGACTTCGCCACTTTCTTGAAGCAGTGGATTGCTGCCGATAAGCCCTTTCTCGGGGTATGCCTGGGCCTCCAGGCACTCTTTGAGCACTCTGAGGAGGGGAATCAGGCAGGGCTAGGTATATTCAAAGGAAAGATCACCCGCTTCCCTGTTACGGAGGGGTTAAGGGTGCCACACATGGGTTGGAATGAGGCTTATTTCGTCCCCGGTGCAGGTTTGACCGAGGGTCTGGGCGTAAACGGCGAACCGTTCTATTTCGTCCACAGTTACCGTTTGGTAGAGACCGAAGCCAAGCTGGTTTGGTGTACGACAGACTATGCTGGTAAATTTGTCAGTGGCATCCGCCAGGGTCGGGTCCTTGCGACGCAATTTCACCCTGAGAAAAGTCAGGTCAAAGGCTTGCAACTCTACCGTAATTTTCTGACTTTAGTTTCCCGCTGACCTCACATCGGAGTGTTGGCCAAACCCAACCCCCATGTCTCAGAAAAAAGCTATTCTCAAGTTGGACGACAAAGAGTTCGTCCTCGATACCCTCGTTGGCACCGAAGGTGAACGTGCCGTCGATGTACGCACCCTGCGTGACACTACCGGTTACATTACTTTTGATGACGGTTATGCCAATACAGGTGCCTGCGAATCTAAGGTCACATTTATTGACGGCGAAAAAGGTATCTTACGTTACCGCGGCTACTCCATCGAAGAACTTGCTGAGAAATCTACCTTCATTGAGACAGCTTACCTTTTGATTTACGGTGAGCTTCCGACCGCAGAGCAACTTAAGTCCTTTAAGGCCCGCATTCTTGATAACGCACAAATTCACGAAGGACTACGCATTGCGATTAGTGGGTTCCCAAGTACCGCACACCCGATGGCGGTTCTTTCGGCCACACTCAATACCCTTGGCTGTTATTACCCTGAACTCGGCACCAATGAGCGCGCCCATGATTTAGCTCAGCTCGATGAAGCTGCCACGGTTCTTATTTCAAAAGTCCGAACTCTCGCTGCGCTGGCTCACCGGGCCAAAGAAGGCCAACCTTCCGTTTTCCCTAAGCCTGGCAACGACTACTGTAGCAACTTCCTTCACCTTATGTTTGCGCAACCACATGCCGATCATGTGGTGCACCCCGAGGTCGCCCGCGCGCTCGACTTGATTTTGCTGCTACACGCTGATCACGAGCAGAATTGCTCAACGTCAACTGTGCGCATGGTCGCATCGGGCGGTGCCAATCTCTTTGCTTCCGTTTCCGCAGGTGTTTGCGCCCTGTGGGGTCCTCTTCACGGCGGTGCCAACCAAGCTGTCATCGAGATGCTCGAAGAGATTCATAAGTCGGGCGATGACGGTTCCCGCTTTATTGAAGCAGCAAAACAAAAGGGCAGTGGTGTACGCCTGATGGGCTTTGGTCACCGTGTGTATAAGAACTACGATCCACGCGCCAAAATCATCAAAGCGCAGTGCGATAAGGTCCTTAAGCTTCTGAACGTGAACGATCCGTTGTTGGCGATTGCGATGCGACTCGAAGAGGCCGCCCTGAATGATCCGTACTTTAAGCAGCGCAACTTGTACCCGAACGTCGATTTCTACAGTGGTATTATTCTGAAGGCTATCGGTATACCGACCGAGATGTTCACGGTGATATTTGCGATTGGTCGCATGCCAGGCTGGATCTCGCATTGGAAAGAAATTGCGGAGTCGCCTAAGCAGAAGATCCACCGTCCACGTCAGATTTACATGGGTAATACTGAGCGTGCATACGTACCGATGGATAAGCGTTGAGGTGGGTCGAAGTAGGGCGGGAGGTAGGCTCTCGTTTCCTCCTTCCTCTTTTCGACTTATTTGTCTAAGTAGTCGGTATGGACATCGGTATCGTCAACGGACCTAACTTAGATCGACTCGGCAAGCGCGAGCCTGAGGTTTATGGTACCCGTACCCTTGCTGACCTCGAAACAGACGTGCGCGCCCATGCGGTTGCGCGTGGTCTCAAGCCACGTTTCTTCCAATCCAATCACGAAGGTGAGATTATTGATACACTTGCGAAGTGGACAGATGACGGCGTGAAGCTCCTTGTCATTAACCCGGGAGGCCACACCCATGTCAGCGTTGCCCTGCGTGATGCCATCGCGGGTAGCGGGATGCGCACCGTCGAGGTCCATATTTCGAATATCTATAAGCGGGAAGCCTTTCGCCATGTGTCGATCACTGCGGGTGCTTGCGAAGGCGTGATCACCGGACTTGGTTTCGAAGGCTATAAGTTAGCCGTCGATTTCTTAGCTAAGAAATAAAAAGACCAAAGGTGAGGGACC
>CAIYUD010000077.1 GCA_903929325.1 uncultured Opitutia bacterium
GAAAAGACAAAAATAATGATTACTTTGACCAAGTTGTAAAAATGGTCTGCCAGATTATTTAACACAACTTCCAGATGCTTAAACACAGCTGCCAGATTTGTGTGCTTCAGCGACAAATACTCATCGCACAGATGGCAGAGCAGTCATGTTTGTCGCCACAGAAACTGGGTTCAAATCCAGACAACTTGTATCATTTTTTCTTCCTAACATCTGTGTAGAAAAGGCAAAAAAGACAAGGAGGCTTTACAGTACGCATGTAATATTCCTTTAGGATTACTTCACCTGACCACCAACACTACTTATGAACCTTGTAAGGCGTCTAAAATGCAGGCCTCAATCTTGTTAAGTGCATCATCTGATCTTAGGCAAAAAAATATCTCAAATTTAATGCCGGGGGGCGTGAATAATAAGTTGAATTATTTCTGAGTCACGTCTCTCTTCAAAATATTTTTTTCGTTTCATCCGTTTTTAATTGACCAATTTAGTGAACATAAATAATTCGAAACTCTCTAATTAGTCTGTTCTCTGTTTTGTCAAAAAGAGTGATTATACAAATTTGCCATTCTAAGCAAAGGTCTGAATTGACGAAAATACATCCATTCTTAGCAAAAATAGTCTTATCAACAATGTCAAAATAATTCAGCAGCAGCACTGAGCCACTTAACATATGACTGGATCTTTAAAAAATCCATAGGGTTCCCTGGTTCAGTAGTTAGGGGTTGATCAAGAGGTCACTAGTTTGAATACTGGTATTGGATACTGGACAAATTTGTTGCCAAAATTCAACACTCTCATTCGAAATGGCCAACATGAACAGAAACAGGCCCAGATTATGTATGAAAGAGAAATGTATTGTTTTGAACAAGTGCTAGTGCCTGGGTTTGAATCCCGAGCACAGCAAATAGAAAGAAGACTAGGGTGCCTGGGAGTGGAGATCGCTCAATTTTTGCCGTTTCATTAATGCTGAAGGCTATGCCAATAAGGCCAGCGGTTAGTAAGCAAGCACATGCTGGCAAAACAAAACGCCGCTGAAATGTTTGCCAGCGGACTGCCATGCCAGCGAAGAGTGCGATGGCGCTTAAGGCGATTCCGCCAAGTACAGCGAACGTCGCAGACAAAGGGATAGATTCCCAATCTTCCTGTGTGCTACTCGCCACAACATTCATGGTCAGGATTGCAATCGTGCTGATGAAGCAGGATGCGGTAAAACGTGGCCGAACATTTTCCCACTGGTCAATGTTGCTTAGAATTTGGGTACGATCCGACATGCCTTAAGTTTTTTTAAGCGTTAGCTGGCGAGCATCTGTGTCGGTATTCTCGATGGTTAAGGTCCATGCTCCTTCGGGTTCTTTGCCACGAACATTTTCAGGCCATTCGATTAATAGATTCCAGGGAGACTCGCAGAGTTCATCGATCAGTAGACTATCCCATTGGCTGGGTTGTGTCAGCCGATAGGCATCGACGTGTAAAAGTTGTCGTTGGCCTTCGTAAATGGTTAGAAGGGAGAACGAAGGACTGGTGACATCGCCTTTGATTCCGAGCCCGCGTGCAAAGCCGCGCGTAAACGTTGTTTTTCCAGCACCCAGTTTTCCTTCTAGGAGTAACGCAGTGTCAGAAGGAATAAGTGCTGCGAGTATTTCCCCGGCACGTTCAGTTTCAGACGCAGAGTGGGTTGCGAAGCCTTTTTGCCATTGGGCGATGTCACTCGGGATATCCACGGGTGCATCTTTTCTGTCCCTGGTTTTGTAGCAATGCAAACAAAGAGGCCCAGCGATGTGCTGGGCCTCGGTTGCAAGTTGCCGAATCGATTAGCTAACGATGGGCAAAGGGTTGAGGCCCTTCCAGCCGCCGCGCGTGAAGTCAGGAATCTGCACAGGCATGCTGCCGTTCTTCACGGAACAGACAGAGGCCTCAAGGATGGAGGACCAAGCGGCTGCGTCGTAAGCGGTCATGTCCGGGGTAATGCCTTTACGTACGCAATCCAATAAGCGCCAGTTCATCACATAGTCCATGCCGCCGTGGCCGAAGCCGCCTTTGCGAGCGTACTCACCGGTTGTCTTCCAGATAGGATGGGCGTTCTCCTTGATAAACTTTTCCATCTTATCGCCCTCGTAGGTCCATTCATGGCTACCATCGACGCACAGTCGATCGGGGTAGCCGAAGAATGTGGCTTTGGTTCCGCAGAGAGCATTGATGCGCGAGTAAGGGCGTGGGCTGACGACGTCATGCTGGATCATGATGGTGCGTCCGAGTTCTGTCTTGATAATCGATGTGTTCATATCACCACAGACATACTTCTCGTCCTTGTGGCGTCCTGCGTTGGGATTCGCTTTGTCGCGATACTGGGTGAGATTGAACTCAGGCGAGGATGCTGAGACGATGTATTTGAAGTTATCGCCACGGTTGATGCCGAGGTACTGTGCAACCGGGCCGAGGCCGTGGGTTGGGTAAAGGTTGCCGTCGAGGAACGTGTGGTAGTTACGACGCCAGCCGCCTTCGGAGCCGAGCTGCCAAAGTACCCCTGGGTTACCGTTGTTACGCAGGTTATGAATGTAGGCGCACTCGGCGTGCTTCATTTCGCCAAAGAATCCTTGGCGCGCCATGTTGAGAACAAACATTTCGGTCTCGTCGTAGCAGCAATTCTCAAGAATTACGCAGTGGCGTTGGGTGGCCTCAGAGGTGTCAACCAACTGCCAGCACTCGTCGACAGTGACGGCAGCGGAGACTTCGACGAAGGCATGTTTGCCTGCCTTCATCGTCTTCACGCTCATGGGCACGTGCCACTCCCAGGGGGTGGAGATGTAGACGACGTCGATGTCGTCACGGGCAATCATCTTTTCCCAGATATCTTCATTTCCACCGTAAACCGCAGGCTCTTTGCCAGTTTGGGCTTTAATCTTGGCCGCGGCTTTATCGGCACGGCTTTGAATCAAATCGCAGACTGCGACGATCTCAGCGTAGGGAATGTGAATTGCAGCGTCCACGTGACTCATACCGCGTGAGAGACCAATAAAGGCTACGCGAACTTTCTCGGTTGGCTTCGTTGTGAGATTCCAAACTGGCTTACTGCCGACAGGGCGTGGGCGAACTTTGCCGATCTCGGTGATTCCGCTGAAACTCAACGCACGTGGATCAGGTGCGGCTTCCGCATTGGGAGTAAGCCCGTTGCCGATGCCAAAGCCAAAGCCAGCAAGTGCGGCCAGACGAAGGAATTCGCGACGAGATGAAGGGGATTCAGGTGCGTTCATGGTGATAGGTGACTTAAAGACAGGTCTTTTGAGGAAAAGTTGCGAGATTGAATCATCCCCAGATGATATAACCTTGGGCGGCCTTTACGCCAAAGACAGCAAGGTTGCGGGCGGTATGCCCCGCGAGGCTTGGAATCATCGACCGACTTGGGTTTAGGGAGTTGAATCGACTGAGGTACAACCAACAAGACACAGCGAAAGCCGACCCAGATGAAACCCAGCCCTTCGTGTCCGATAAACCATATCCATGCAGTGTGACGAAGATCGCAGACCCGAAAATAATAACCGCTAGAAGTTTAGGACCGCTAAGTGTTTCCGGAGCTGCAAATCCGCGAAATGTCATTTCTTCAACAATCGAAGCGCCGAGCATCGCAAAGATGTAGTGTGCAGGTAGCGTTTGTTGTTGTTCGCGCAGGCCGAGGTGATTTTCAAACAACGTCTCGATAATTGTCAGAAGGATTGCGCCTGAGATGGCAAAGAGGATCGATTGCCAATGTGCTTTCGTAGCGCCCGGCCAGAAACGCATGCGACCATCGTTTGGTCGGCGCAGGTCCCCGATCCACATGGCTAGGACGGACGCGCCGAGTACAAAATAGAGCAGGGAAAAAATCGGGGTTTTATCCATGGGTATTAACGGGTGCCTAGAATCCAAGCCTGGTAAGCGGGGGAAATTGCTACGGCATCAATCGCAATCCATTGTGGCACCGCATAAGGATGCCGAGAGAGTATCCATGTTTGGAGATCTGCTTCGCGATTGCTGGCGTACTTAAACGTCACGCGCCACTCTTCGTCGGCTTTAATTTCCCCTTCCCAGGTATAGTGTGAGCGTATGGGGCCGTCCACTTGAGCGCAGGCGGCAAGGCCTGATTCGACGGTGCTGGCTGCTAAACGGTCTGCCTCTTCGCGTGAGGGCAGGGTGGTCCAGCCAATGTGCACGCTTTTAGCCACGACGTCCACCGTCTGCGGTTAAGTAATGCTTGGTCATCTCTGCGATGAGGAAGTCGCGGGCTTCTTCAACCGTGTCGACATGGCGATAGAGTTGATGGTCTTCGGGTGAAATCATACCCCACTCGTGCATCACTTCTAGGTTCATAACTTTTTTCCAATAGTCAGAACCAAAGAATAGAATCGGGATGTGCTTCCGTGTCTTGCGCGTTTGCACGAGCGTGAGCATTTCAAAGACTTCATCAAACGTGCCGAATCCACCTGGGAAGACGACCATCGCTTTGGCTAAGTAGAGGAACCAGTACTTACGAATGAAGAAGTAATGAAACTCGAGATCAAGGTCCTCGGGAATATAGCGGTTGTGGTCTTGTTCGAAAGGAAGCGAAATGCCGAGACCGACAGACTTTCCGCCGGCTTCGTGGGCGCCGCGATTCGCTGCTTCCATAATACCGGGTCCGCCACCGGAGCAGATGTAGAAGCGTTGCCATTCGGGCAGGGTGAGGGACCAGCGGGTCAGTTCAGCGGAGAGTCGTCGGCAGGCCTCATAGTGTGTCGAGCTGCGTAGGGCTAATTCGGCACGGAGGATGCGTTCGGCAACTTCTGCGGGGGAGCCTTTAGTGTCCTTTTTGGCTTCTGCGAGTTTGGCTTGGGCGACGTCGGCTGGCAGGGTCCGGGCGGAGCCAAACATGACGAAGGTATTACGGATACCGTGGCGCTTGAAGCGGACATAGGGCTCCTGCATCTCCGCCTGCACGCGAATACTCCGTGCAAAGGTAGAGTGCATAAACTCAGGGTTATCGAATGCCTTGAGCGGGCCGGTACGCTTGCCTGGGTTTGCGGGGTCGGCCATGAATGAGGCTATTCTGCCCCCCAAAGGGGGTTATGCCAAGCCGGGAAGCATCGAGGGGGACGCTTGACACTGTGCCCTGTGCCCTTTTCTGTGACCTCTACCTTTTAACGGCCATGCAACCGACCTACCGCCCCTCCCGTATCGCCCGTGCTCGTAAGTGCGGTTTCCGTGCTCGTTCTCGTACCCGTGGCGGCCGCAAGGTTTTGCAGAACCGTCGTCGTACGGGTCGCAAGTACTTGACGAAGGTCTAAGGCCTCCATGCGTCTCCCCCGCGAGCGTCGTCTGCGCCGCCAGGAGGACTTCGGCAAACTCCGTACATTAGGGGCTCGCATCGATTGCGGCTCCTTTGTGTTAAATGCCGGACTCGTTGCGTCCGAGACGCAGCCTGCGCGGTTAGGTATCATTGCGGCAAAAAAACAGATACCCCTCGCGGTGCAACGTAACCGTGCAAAGCGTTTAGTGCGCGAAGCTTTCCGTGCCTGCCCTGATCTTTTTCCGAATGGTTGGGATGTCGCTGTCGTCGTGCGTAAATCAATTCTCAAGCGAACCATACCTTCGCTGGTCGAGGCATTATCTTTGGGTGCAGCTAAAGCAAAGACGCAAGGTCCGCGTAGCGATGGATAATATGCCGACATCTTGGGCGGTGCGGTGTGTGCGGCTAATCATTCAGGTGTACCAAAAATTCTTTTCACGATTGTTACATAAGATCATTCCGGGTTCAGGCTGTCGTTTTCATCCAACGTGTTCAGCTTATGCGGCCGATGCCTTTGCCAAACATGGATTCTTTAAGGGTTTATGGCTGAGTGTATGTCGGATTTGTCGCTGTCATCCGTGGGGAGGTTCCGGTGAGGATCCTGTGCCTCCCCGATCTTAAATCACCTTGCCGTATGCGTTTTGCGTGGTGATTCTATCTTTATGATTGAACGTCTGCGCGAAAAGATTGCCACCCGCCAAGGCGGAACGCTCTTACTTGCTCTTACTTACCTTGGGCTCTGCACCCTGCTGCGCGTTGGGCTGCTCATTGCGAGTGCCGGGTCGGTATCATGGCACCTTGCGACCTTTGGTGCATTTTTCACCGGTTTCTGTTTCGACCTCGTGATGGCTTGGTGGATTGCGATTCCTTATGCATACCTGACCGCGTTTTTGGCTAAAGTTCCCAGTACAGGCTGGCGGAGAATGATTCTCGTCACAGGTTGGTTTTTCGGTGCTTGGCTTTTTGTGTTTTGGAAGATGTCCGAAATACTTTTTTGGAACGAATTCAATGTGCGTTTCAACTTTATCGCGGTCGACTACCTCGTCTACACCGTCGAGGTTGTTAAGAATATTATCGAATCGTATTCGATGTCATTGATTCTCCTGGGGATTACGGCGGTAGTCGTTGGTATTCTTTTTGCGCTTAACCGATTACGCCTTTGGCAGGCATGGGCTAGGGCCGATGATGAGCATTCTTCGCCCTGGGTAGCCCCGGTTCTGCTCACTCTTCCCTTTTTTGGCTTACTTGTTGTGGCTTATGGTATTGGTCGTTCTGATCAGAAAGCGGTGACGGGCCACCATACGTCTATTGGGGAGCGCTTGACGGCAGGGCTTCGTCACATGGGCGACATTCAGCCGGGCTGGGAAAATAATTACGACGCTGAGCTTGGCAAAAACGGCGAATACGCATTTCTCGCTGCCTTTTGGGCCAACGAGCTCGAGTGGTCGCGTTTTTACCCTTCATTGGAAAACCCCGTTCAGTCGCTTAGACAGCAGCTCGTGGCTCAGGGAGAGGTCGCGCTCAGTGGACCTGGCACTGATATCGCGCGTCACGTCACCGCAAAAGGTGCACCCCGGAAATTAAATATTATCCAAATAACCGTCGAAAGTCTCAGCGCAGAGTACCTCGGTTGCTATGGCGAGAAGCGCTATAAGTCAGCTGGACTGACCCCTAATCTAGATCGCATTGCTCGTGAGTCGCTTTGGTTTAGGCACTGCTATGCAAGTGGCACTCGTACCGTACGCGGGATGGAGGCGTTGACGCTCTCGATACCACCAATTCCTGGACAATCGATTTTACGTCGAAAAGGTTGTGAGAATCTCTGCACGTTGGGCTCAGTGCTCGCTGCCCAAGGCTACGACACTTCATTTATTTACGGCGGCGACGGATTCTTCGATAATATGAATTACTTCTTTGGTTCCAATGGTTACCGTATCGTCGATCAGCCTGTGAAGACTCAAGAAGGGGTTAAACCTGCCTTTGCCAATGCTTGGGGAGCGTGCGATGAAGATGCTTTTGCTTGGTCAATGGCGGAAGCCGATCGCGCATTTGCGGCAGGCAAGCCATTCCATCAATTCGTCATGACAACTTCGAATCACCGTCCGTTTACTTGGCCGGCGGGGAAGGTTGATGAGAAGTTAAATGGCAAGCCTGAGGGTGGCGTTGCCTATACGGATTATGCGATTGGAGCTTTTTTAGAAGCCGCTCGGTCTAAGCCATGGTTTAAGGACACAGTCTTTGTGATCGTCGCTGATCATTGTGCGAAAGTCGCAGGCAAGCAGGAATTAGAAGTCAGAAAATATGAAATTCCACTCTTCATTTGGTCGCCTGGAAATATTGCGCCGAAGCAAGTGGACACATTGGTTGCCCAGCTCGACCTTGCGCCGACCTTGTTAGGTTTGCTCAACCTTTCGTATGAATCTCGTTTCTTTGGTAGCGACGCTTTGAGTCCTTCTTACCAGCCGCGTATCTTTATTAGTAATTATCAAAAAATTGGGATGATCCGTGACGGTCAGCTGACGGTGCTGAAGCCCGTGCGAGATACCGTTCGCTTCAAGGTAGACCTTGCCACAGGCAAGCTCGAGCCAGCGACCGTATCGGCTGCGGATACCGAGAAATGCGATGAAGCAACCAAAGCTTACTACCAAGGGGCCGACTGGCTCTTTAATCATGGCGCACTCACCAACCCAGTCGCTCGCTAAGCGTCCTTCGCTCTTAGCCCCAGGACTTCTGGTGCTCACGTTGGTTGGTGTGTTTGGGTTTCGTTTCACGGGTGCAGAGTCCATCGACCTCGCCGTGCAGTCGTTTTTCTGGCGTGGGGATCACTGGTTGATCAACCCGAATGAGCCCATTGGCCTTTGGTTGGCGTATGATGGACCCAAAGTATTGCTGATCCTTTTCGCACTTTGGCTCATCACGGTGGCTCTGTTCCCGCATTTTGGACCAGCTGCCATGGGTCGCCGCCGTGCGCTCTATCTCTTAGCCTGCTTAGCCGTTGTGCCTTTGGTTTGCACACAACTTCGTGCCGTCACGCACATGGCCACACCGCGCGAGTTAGTGATGTATCAAGGCAAGTACGCCCACCTCTTGCTTTTTGAAACCAAACCAGAGCCCTATCCAAGTCATGCTTTTCCAGCCGGACATGCCAGCGGCGGGTTTGCTTTACTCGGTTTAGCGTTTGCGTGGACGTCGCACCGTGCGCGTCGAATCGGCATCGCTATAGGACTTGCCCTCGGCGCATGGATGGGCGTTTACCAAATTGCCCGTGGTGAGCATTTTTTATCACACACACTCGTGACCACAGCTCTCGCGTGGTTCCTTTGCGTTATGCTCTCGCGGGTGATTCGGCCCGTCGACTTAGCGGCCTGACCAGTTAGTGATATTGTCTGCCCGTTGACCGACGCCAGAAGTTGCTGAAGTCGAGTCTTCAAAGTAGCCAGCGGAAGTCGCAGATGGCATTGGGATTGTTCCGGCTTTTACCATAGCGGTTGTCGTTGTCCCGACAGTGCTAAAATCCCAAAATTCTCCCAAGAGTGGCATGTGGGGCGTTACAAGTGATGCGCTTGCGGTGTATTTCGCACCGCAACTGACGAGAAGAAATTCAGGATTGTACCATGTTGCTGAGTACGGTGCCGAAGTTGAGCTTGTGGTTGATACGTTGAGTACCCGGTAGCGGTAGTCGTACGCATTGCCCCATGGATCTATAAATTCAGTACATGTGAGAATGTTTAGGGGCGATGGGACGGTGCCGTCAGCCTTACAGGCATCAACAAGTTCAGGGGTAACAAAGGGTCGCTCTGAACCAGGCGTGACTGCGTAAAGGTCAAGGCCAACGCCGCCACCCGAAAGAGCCGTTGATCTTAAGCGACTTCGGCCTGTGAGTTGAAGGTAAAGGTCTTGGCGGTAATTCGGTTGATCTGTTAGCGAATTAGTGCTCGTGCCTGCACGTGCGCATGGGAAGTCGCCGTAAAGTTTGCGGTACCGTTCGCAGCCTGCCGAGAGTGCTACAATGGCTCCCGTCGCTGTTGCCTTCTTTTGTGCATTCAAGGCGCTGCGTACTAGTGGCAGCATGACCGTGGCAAGGATCGCAATAA
>CAIYUD010000078.1 GCA_903929325.1 uncultured Opitutia bacterium
GGCGTCTCACCCTCGCCTGCTTGTCTGTCCTGCCCTTCCAAATCTGGTTTGCGATTCGCTTCTCACGTCGCGTACGCCCAGCCTACGAAGAAAATCGTGATTTGATGGACAACTTAGTTTTGGATTTCTCGGAATCCATTCAAGGCGTGCAAACCGTCAAAGGCTTGGCCACGGAGGAGCGTGTCTTGGAAGGCTTTGGACGTCGCAATGAGGCCGTGCGCACCCAGAAGCAAAAAGTCATCCGCGAGATCTCCCTCTTCTGGCCCGTCATCGACGGCGTCAGCCAACTCTCACTCTGCATCCTACTCGGTTATGGTGGGTGGTTGTTCGCGAACGGTGAACTCGCTCTCGGTACGGGCTTAGTCGCCTTCGCCGCACTCCTTCAGCAATTTGCCGGACAAGTGGCCACGGTGGCGACGGTGGTGGACAATGCGCAGGTCTCGCTGACGGGTGCGCGCCGAATCTTTGAAATTCTCGACACCGAACCGGGTGTAGCGAGTAAACCGGAGGCACGTTCGCCGGGACGATTCCTTGGACGTGTGAGCTTTGAGAATGTCGCCTTCGAATACCGCGACAACAATTCCGTCTTACGTGATATCAGCTTTGTGGCTGAGCCTGGCGAACGTATTGCCATTGCGGGTGCAACGGGTTCAGGAAAGTCCGCCCTGCTCTCGCTGATCCCGCGCTTTTACGATCCACGATCGGGGCGAGTGATGCTCGATGGACATGACTTGCGCGACTTACCGCTGAATGAACTGCGCCGTCAGGTGGGCTTCGTCTTCCAAGAGAACTTCCTCTTCTCCAATACTGTCGCTGCCAATATTGCCTTTGGACATCCGGATGCCGACCAAGCGCGCATTGAACGTGCCGCCAAGATTGCCGGCGCCGATACCTTTATCCGCGAACTTCCCGAGGGTTATCAAAGCCTGCTCGGTGAAAGTGGTGTGAATTTATCCGGTGGACAACGCCAGCGCTTGGCCATCGCCCGTGCGCTCTTACTCGAGCCAACGGTGTTACTGCTCGATGACCCGACGTCGGCCATCGACCCCGAAACCGAACGCGAGATTTTGGAAGCGATGGAAGCGGCCATGGAAGGTCGCACGACGTTTATCGTCGCTCACCGCTTGGCGACCTTACGCAGCGCTGACCGTATCTTGGTGCTCGAGCGTGGACGTCTGGCGCAGGTCGGCACGCATGATGCCTTGATGGCAGAAGACGGTCCGTACCGACGTGCTATCAATGTCCAAACCGAAGGAGGCATGGGCCGATGAGTGCTGACCCGAAACACGAATTAACCGTCCGCCGGCAACGTCCGGAGGACGATGAACCCGATCGCGTACCGCTGACCTGGGCGTTGGTAAGGCGCATGATTGGGCTGACCGACGGCTATAAGAACTGGCGCACGTGGCTCTTTGTGCTCTGCGCAGGTCGAGCTATTCAGCTGCCGGTGCTCGCTTGGATGTTGGCGCACATTATCCGTGGACCGATTGCGCAGAACGACGTCAAAGGCGGCCTGCTGTGGACGGCGGGCTTTATCGCCACGTTTATCTTAACCGAGACCACCTTGTACTGGCGCATCCGCCTTGCTCACCAGATGGGCGAATGCGTCTTGCGCGATTTACGCAACGTGATGATGCGGCACTTGCTATCGCACCCGCTCGCCTTCTTCCATGCACGCAAACACGGCTCACTGATTAGTCGAATGATTGGCGACATCGAACAGATGCGCAATGGACTGCAGAATAATCTCTTTATCACGCTCGTGCAGGCGGGACAGATGGTCGGTGCGGCCGTTGCGATGTTACTCATCCAGCCGATGCTCTTCTTGGTGTTGTTGGCGATGGCGCCGATTATGTGGGCAATTAACCGTCACTTCCGCAGTCGCATCTTGGACGCCTCCCGTACCCAGCAAGAAAGCTTCTCACGCGTAACGGCTGCCCTCGCTGAGACGGTGCAAGGGATTCGTGTGACGCAAGGTTTTGCGCGCGAAGAAACCAATGCGGGAATTTTCTCACGCCTCGTTTACGCACTGGCTGATAACGTCGTCCGCACCAGCCGACTCGTCGCACTCTTCTTGCCGCTACTGGAATTAAACGCTCAGGCGTTCCTCGCTGCACTCATTGCGGTGGGCGGTTGGATGGCCGTGGCGACGGGTGGTTCGGCCGATGCCCTCGACCTAGTGACCTTCTTCTTCTTGGCCAATTTGTTCTTCAACCCGATCACGCTGATTGGCACACAGCTCTCGGAAGCCACGTTGTCGATGGCCAGTGCGGAGCGTTACTTCCGCATCCTCGATACCGCGCCGGCCTGGCAAGACACGCCGACGGCTAAGGACTGCCCAACACTCCAGGGCAAAGTCACCTTCAGTAACGTCAACTTCTCCTACGAACCCGACAGACCGGTTTTACATGGCGTGAGCTTTACGGCGCAACCCGGTCAAATCATCGCACTGGTCGGTCATACCGGTTCGGGTAAATCAACAGTCGTTAGTTTGCTCTCGAAATTCTACCTGCCTGATTCCGGCGAGATAGCTGTTGATGGGATAAGCCTGAACGCCATCCGCCAGCAGTCGTTGCGGGCACAGATGGGTTTTGTTTTCCAATCCAACTTCTTATTCTCGGGAACATTGGCGGATAATGTGCGCCAAGGAAAACCCGGGGCGACGGATGAAGAAGTTTTGGAGGCGTTCAAGGCGCTCGACTGTTTAGACCTCATCGAATCTTTGCCCGAAGGTATTCATACGGTCTTATCGGAACGCGGTAGAGGTTTGTCGGTCGGACAGCAGCAACTCGTCGCCTTTGCGCGCGCGTTTATTAGTAACCCGCGAATCTTGGTACTCGATGAAGCCACGAGTGCAGTGGACACCTTGACCGAGTCGCGTTTGCAAGTTGCCCTCTACCGTCTGCTTAAAGGTCGGACCAGTTTCGTGGTGGCTCACCGTTTAAGTACGATCCGTAATGCCGACCAGATTCTGGTCTTGGACCATGGCAAACTTATCGAGTCCGGGAAGCATGCCGAGCTGGTGGCTGCGGGGGGTACTTATGCCCGTTTGGACGCCGAATTCTCGCGGCGGGGGGTCTAAGGTAAAGGGAGGGGCCAGGCTGACCACGGCGCCCGAGTCGACGACATCCGTTGCTTCCTTCCGGACCTGGCGGGTTGTGCCGCCTGCCCGTCGCATGGGGCCTGGCTTACCCCCAAACTGAGGCTCACGGTTTGCCTTTTCAACCCGCAAGTTACCCCCTACCAATCTACCTTCCCGATGGCTGAAATTCCGAAGACCTACGACCCGACTGACGTCGAACCACGCTGGTACAACCAGTGGCTCGCTTCGAAGTGTTTTGCCGGGAAAGTTCAGCCCGAGAAGGCCTCCTTTGCGGTGATGATCCCGCCGCCCAACGTCACCGGCGTTCTCCACATGGGTCACCTCCTGAATAACACCATTCAGGACATCTTAGTCCGTCGCGCACGCCAAGAAGGTAAGTCGGTACTCTGGCTCGCCGGAACAGACCACGCCGGTATCGCTACGCAATCGCGCGTCGAAAAAGAGCTGCGCGAAAAAGAAGGTAAGACGCGGCACGATTTAGGACGGGAAGCATTTGTCGCCCGCGCAGCTGAATGGCGCGACAAACATGGCGGCATCATTCTCCAACAATTACGCAAACTCGGAGCTTCGTGTGACTGGGACCGTACCGTCCACACCCTCGACCCGGATTATTCCCGCGCCGTCTTGCAGGCGTTTGTGACGCTCTACGAACGCGGTTATGTTTACCGCGGCAAGCGCATGGTGAATTGGTGCCCCGTTTCGCTGACAGGACTTTCCGACGAAGAAGTCATCATGAAGCCCTCCAAAGGCTTCATCTACAAGATGCGCTACGAAGTCGCCGAACTTCCTGACACCTTCCTCGAAATTTCCACAACCCGCCCGGAAACCATCCCGGGCGATACGGCGGTGGCGGTGCACCCGGACGACGAGCGTTACAAGCATTTGATTGGTAAACACGTTTGGCGCCCCTTCCCTCGCGAACAGATTCCGATCGTCGGTGATACGGCGGTCGACATGGCTTTCGGCTCTGGTGTGTTGAAGGTTACACCTGCGCACGACCGCACGGACTTTGAGATCGGGCAACGTCACAAACTCCCCATCCGCGATGTGCTCCATCCTGATGGACGTCTCAATGATCTCGCCGGTGACCTTGCGGGCATTGATCGCTTCAAGGCGCGCAACATGGCTGCCAAGAAATTGGATGCGATGGGTCTCTTGGTAAAAGCCGAACCGTACGAGAATACCGTCGGCTTCTCTGAGCGTGCCGATGTGCCCATCGAGCCACGCTTAAGTGAACAGTGGTTTATCCATTACCCAAAAATCGACGAAGCGAAACGCGCGGTCGAATCGGGCATTATCCGCTTCCACCCGGAGCGCTGGACCAAGACTTACCTTCACTGGTTGAACAACATTCAAGACTGGTGCATCAGCCGTCAGCTTTGGTGGGGTCACCGCATTCCTGTTTGGTACCGTAAAGGTGCTGACCGTAATGATCCCGCGAATCGTCACGTGTCGGTAGATGGTCCAAGCGATGCCGCTAACTGGGAGCAGGAAGTTGACGTACTCGATACGTGGGCTTCGTCATGGCTCTGGTGCTTGGCACCGCTCGGGTGGCAGAAGCCAGGCGAGACGACCCCAGAGCTCCGTCATTGGTACCCGACCGCAGCCCTTGCGACCGGACCTGACATTATCTTCCTCTGGGTTGCACGCATGATCATTGCGGGCCTCGAGCTGCATGGACCGGAGCGCAAGACACTCACGGACGATGAGATCCGTCAGCGCATCCCTTTCCACCGCGTCTTCTTCAACGGTATCATCCGTGATGCGCAGGGTCGTAAGATGTCGAAGTCACTCGGCAACTCACCTGAACCGCTCGACCTGATTGCGAAGTTTGGTGCGGACGGTTTGCGCTTCGGGTTGCTTTCGATGGCACCGAAGGGACAGGACATTCTTTTCTCGGAAGATCGCGTGCAACTGGGACGTAACTTCTGCAACAAGCTTTGGAATGCCTCACGGTTCCGTCACATGTCAGGTCCTGCTGGCGACAACAGTTCCGTCGCTGCGATCCTTAAGCGCATTAACCCATCAGCGCTCGATGCTGACGACCAAGCTATCTTGGCGCGCTTGGCTGAGACGACCGATGCGACGACACGCGCGCTCGAAGCGCATGAGTTCACGGAGTATACCCAAGCACTCTATGGTTTCTTCTGGGGAGATTTCTGCGACTGGTATGTCGAAGTCTCCAAATCGCGTCTGACCGATGCGCAGGCCAAGGACTCTTGTTTAGCGGTTCAGGATTTAGTCCTACGTCAATTCCTCCTCCTCTTCCACCCGGTGGCGCCGTTCATTACGGAAGAACTGTGGCACTTGTTGGGTTATGGACCTGAAGGCGACTTCATCCAGGGCCACAATCCTGGTTCGGCATCTGACC
>CAIYUD010000079.1 GCA_903929325.1 uncultured Opitutia bacterium
GAGCCAACCGTGGTCTGCGCCGCCACGTTCGGCGGATGGACGGTAGAGAATCATCTGTTCAAATCAGAAACCAATGATCGCTTATACTTCCCAATCTTCTCGGGGTTCACGCACGGCAGCATCAATTGCAGCAAGCACCTGTTCAGTGGCTGCGGCAAGGTCGACTTGGTCTGTACGCACATGGACTTCTGGGTCCTGCGGTGCTTCGTAAGGCGAGGAGATTCCGGTGAACTCACGGATTTCGCCCCGACGTACTTTTGCGTAGAGTCCTTTGGGATCGCGCGACTCGCAGACGGCAAGGGGTGCATCAACGAAGACTTCCAAGAAGGCATGCCGCGCCAAGGCACGTCGTGACTTCTCACGATCCGCTGCCAGTGGCGCAATTAGGGTGACAAGCACGATGGCCCCCGTGTCTGCAAACAAACCTGCCACGGCAGCTGCACGGCGAACGCTTTCGGCGCGGGCTTCGGGGGTAAATGCCAGATCGCGCGAAAGGGATGCGCGCAACTCATCGCCATCTACGCGTAGGACATGTTTGCCGGCATCGAAGAGTCGACGTTCAACAGATTCAGATAGGGTAGACTTTCCGGAGCCTGACAGACCAGTGAACCAAAGGATTGCCGGGCCATGGCCATGGCGCGCAATACGTTCAGCCGGCGTTACGCGGCCTTTGCCCGTTGTTTGTGACGAGCTAACTTCTTCGGTGATAATTCCGCCACCGGCAATACGTTCACCGTCTTCAATAGCGAATCGACCGGTAACGGGACACTCGTGATGAAGGTCATAGGCAATCGGTGCAGCTGTACGCAGTACAATGTCAGCGACGGCATCTTTGGGTACAGATTCCCCTTGGGTTGAAGCGAGTGTGTCGGCATCGGTGACACTGTGGATGCGGCTAACGAAGGCGGGCACGTCTTGGGTACCGAGTCTTAGGCGATAGGAACGACCCAGTGCTAACGGTTCACGTCCCAGCCAGAAAATGCGTGCACGGAACTCGCGACCGACCCGGGGTGCATGGCTGGGGTGGGCGGCGATTTGACCGCGTTCCACGAAGATTTGTTCTTCGAGTGTAAACCCAGCTGAAGCTCCGGTGGGAACAACGTCACGTTTCGTGATAGGCCAGTCTTCAAAAGCGCGAACGGTTGTGCTGCGTCCACCCGGTAAGAATACGAGGGGCTCTCCTGGACGAAGTGATCCGGATTCTACGCGTCCTGCGATAATGCGACGATGGTCGAATCGATAGATATCACTAACCGGCATGCGCAAGGGTAGGCCTGCAACATTATCGACGTGTACAAGGTCATCGAGAGCTTCGGCCACGGTTGGACCTTTGTACCAAGCCATTGCTTGAGAGCGTGTGACGACGTTGTCGCCATGGCGGGCTGCAATTGGGATGAAGCGGGCAGCTTTGAGTCCTAACGACGCAAGAAAGGCAGTATACTCGGTTTCGATACGCTGGAATGTAGCGGCATCGTGTTTCACTAAGTCCATCTTGTTAACGAGCACAACCAACTGCTTAACGCCGAGAAGCGAAAGCAATACGGCGTGACGACGTGATTGATCCATGACGCCCTCTTGAGCGTCAATGACAAGTAGGGCAGCTGAGGCGCTCGCCGCACCTGTTACCATGTTTTTTAGAAACTCGCGGTGTCCGGGTGCGTCAATAATCGCATAGTTGCGTTTTTTCGTACGGAAGAAGATGCGCGTCGTATCGATGGTAATGTTCTGTTCTTGCTCTTCGAGAAGGGCGTCGAGCAAGAAGGCATATTCGAAGTCCATGTTTTCAGCCGCACAGGCTTTTTTGACCTGCTCAATTTTACCTTCAGGCAGGGATTCGGTGTCATGGAGAAGCCGTCCGACGAACGTGGATTTACCGTGGTCGACATGGCCGACGACGACCACATGAAGGCGGCCGACGTCCGTTTCCGTCTGTGCGGTGTAAGTGGCTGGAGCTGAAGCAGACATTTTAAAGTAGAGTTAAGGTTTTAGTTATTGGGACGTTTAGGCATCACATGAAGCCCTTCGCGCGCAGCTTTTGCATCGCATTACGCTCATGGTGATCCTGGGCACGTCCTGCCCGTTCGCTTGTTCGGGTTAAGCGAAGCTCATCGATGACTTTATCAATCGTGTCAGCATCGCTAACGACCGGGTGGGTAATGGGATGGCAACCGAGTGACCGGAAGCGCTTTCCTTCGCGTGCGTAGTATAAAGTAGGAATGGGAATCGCTTCACGGCGGATATATTCCCAGATATCGAGTTCCGTCCATTCGAGTAGAGGTTGGACGCGTACATGTCCGCCCGTAGGAGCACGGGATGCAAATTGACCCCAGAATTCAGGTGGTTGGTCTTTATAATCCCAAACGCCTTCGGCTGAACGAGGTGAAAAGTGACGTTCTTTCGCGCGCGTTGGATCTTCGTCGCGGCGAATACCGGTTATGAGGGCATCCCATTTATACTCATCTAGGGCAGCACGCAGCGCTAAGGTCTTTAGTTCATGGGTAACGGTGACTGGGTCGTGCGTCGCATAACTAACGCCACGATCAATTGCCTCTTGATTGATGCGAATAAGCAAATCGAGCTCATGTTCTTTGGTCGCCCATTCCCGGAAGGTATACATCTCGGGAAACTCATACGTGGTGTCGATGTGGAGAAGAGGGAAGGGTACCTTCCCAGCGAAAGCTTTACGGGCGAGCCAGATGAGCACGTTGGAGTCTTTGCCCATCGACCAGGGCATGCATACTTTACGAAAGTTTCGGTACGCTTCTCGGAAAATATGAATCGAAGTCTGCTCCAGTCGGGTCAGATGATCCATGGGAGGTACAGGCGCGTTTTGGCTCATGCGGAATTCTTATACCTTGTGTGGAGACCACATTCGGTTTTCGCAAGCCCAGGCCATCGGCCGGCCCGGTCGTCATCCGATGCGCTTGTTGGGCGGGTACAGACCGAACAGCCAATCGAGCGGTATCCACGGTCATGGAGGGCGTTATAGGGTAACTGGTTTTCGCGAAGGTATTTCCATACACGGTCGCGATTCCAGTCTGCCAATGGGTTGAGTTTCCAGACAATGCTGCCGTCTTCGCGCCAGGCTAACTCAAGGATTGGCGTTAATGTACGTTGGGCGGATTGATCTCGGCGTACACCGGTAATCCATAGATCAAGCGAACGCAGTTTGCGGTTAAGGGGTTGGACTTTTCTTAGCTCGCAGCACAGGTCGGGATTCTTTTCCCACAGCTTATCTCCATGGACTTTAGCTTGCTCCGTTAGACTCAGGTCAGGCAATAAAGACTCGATGCGGATATTTAGATGATCTTGTAGGGCTGACTTCAGTTCGATGGTTTCACGAAAGAGTAAACCTGTATCGAGGCTGAAGGCGGGTAGACGTAATTTATTTGCCTTTGCAAGATGCAGAATGGCTACGCCGGCAGGTTGAAAACTTGTACCGATGGCAGCGCGCACCCCAAAAGTTTCCCACGCCCACCGTAATCGTTCCTCGGGTGTAGACTTTTCCAGTTTAGTATTTGTTTCTTCCAGTAGCGCAGGATCAAGCACCACGGGAGAGGGCTCGGAGCGCAACCAGCTGACAACACGTGCAAACATCTAAAATTTTAGACTGTGGGTGCTGACCAAAGATCGGCAGTTCGGTCTGCCCAATCACCAAAGGCTTGTTCGGGTGTTCGTTCGCTAGCGTAACGCTTGAAGAGTACACCGAGCTTCGCAGGGATTTCATCAAACGGAACGGATTCATGCCAATTACGTGCGAGTCGTGTGCCCTCACGGTTACCGCCAAGTAAAACATTATACTTACCTGGCGCTTTGCCGATGATACCGATTTCAGCGCTATACGGACGGGCACAGCCATTGGGACATCCCGTCATGCGTACGACGAGCTCCTCGCCACCAATACCGGCTGCCGCTTGGGCAGCTTCAATGCTCGCAAGAAACTGTGGGAAAACGCGCTCTGATTCTGCCAAGGCCAGCCCACATGTTGGGAGAGCAGGGCAGGCCATTCCGCGACTACGCACAAGGCCAGGCGAGAAGACGTTCTCGCATCCATGCGACCTGAGAAGTTTTTCGATTTCATCTTTATGGCCATTTTGAATACCAGACAGCACGAGGTTTTGTGAGGCCGTTAGGCGGAAGGTCGGTCCGAACTTTTTCGCGATTTCGCGTAAAGCAGTCTTTAGGCGATAGCTTTCGGCATCTTTTACGCGCCCTGTCTCAATAAACAGTCCGAGGTAGGAAGTGTTATCGGTCTCGCGGTGCCAACCGAATGGGTCACCTTGTCCTTTGAACAAGAAGGGCTTGGCAGCGGGCAGGGGAGCGCCGAGGCGTTGCGCTAGCTCGCTGCGGAACCACTCAAGGCCTTTTTCTTGGAGGACATACTTAATCCGCGCATGCTTTCGATCGGTACGGTCACCCCAGTCGCGGTGGATGGAAACGACGGCAATCGATACAGCTGCTATTTGCTCACGGGTGATGAAGCCGACGACATCAGCAAGTCGTGGGTAAGTAAGTTTATTGCCGTGTGACGTCCCTAGGCCGCCACCGACGAGTAAGTTGTAGCCAATGAGTTTACCGGCTTCGATGACCGCAACAAAGCCCATATCGTTCGTGAAAATATCGGTATCATTGTTCGGCGGAATTGCGAAACCGACTTTGAACTTTCGTGGGAGATAGGTTTTTCCGTAAAGAGGGTCCACAGGTGCGCCTGATTCGTCGGCATCCGCAGGCGGTGGCATGTATGGGTTCGCTTGATCGCTTTTGGCTTTCGCCACGATTTCGCCTAGGCCGAGATCCAGTTGCACGCCATCAACCCAAATGGAGTGATAGGCAGTCGTGCGTGGGAGTAAAACAGTGGTTACCGCAAACGCATCGTCCTCAATTGACTGAGTGATTGCATTGACCGCAGGTGCGGAGGGTGCGGTAACATTTCGATTTACATCACCGCAGGTTGCCAGCGTCGTGCTTAACGCCTCGTTGATGGATTTGATGAGAGAACCGATTCCTTTTTGTAAAACACCATGGAATTGGAAAGTCTGACGTGAGGTTATCCGGAGTGTGCCATTGGCAAATCGCCCCGAGAGTTCGTCGTACACCAAATATTGCGCAGCAGGGACAATGCCTCCCGTCTGACGCGTACGCACCATCACTGAATATTCTTTGCCGACCTTGCGCTTATCGCGGTCGTCTTGCTGATAGATGCCGTGGAACTTAATAAACTGTTCGTCGTCTCCTGAGAAGCGGTCCAATGTCTCGTTTGCTAACGTTTCACGGATAGATCCGGAAAGGTCAGGTTTGGCCGCTTTTAGGAGCTCATTCTTGCTTAAGGGCTTTTCCATAAATTTAATCTTGATAAGATGACCAAAGAAATAGAGATTAGGTCAACAACTTTTTTACATGGGTGAACTGAAAGCAGGCAGTATCGCATTCATCGGGGCAGGCCCTGGTGCGGCGGACCTTATCACGGTCCGGGGCTTGCGTCTGCTTAAGCAGGCCGAGGTGGTCATCCATGATGCGCTACCTGGCGACGAACTTCTCTCCGAAGTCTCTCCGGGAGCTGTACTTGTCGCTGTCGGTAAGCGGTGTGGTTCACATTCGACCACTCAAGCAGAGATTCATCTGTTGCTTGTAGAGCACGCTAAAGCTGGTCGCAAAGTTGTTCGACTCAAAGGCGGCGACCCAGGGATATTTGGACGCCTCGGTGAAGAGACAGAGCATTTAGATTTATACGGCATACCTTGGCAGATAGTCCCCGGCGTTACCGCTGCAGTTGCATCAGGAGCTACGGCGGGTTTTCCACTCACTCACCGTGGGATTACGACAGCTGTAACTTTTTTAACTGCGCATTGTGCTGACGGACGAACGCAAGATCTACGCCCATTTGTCGCGAGCGGTGCTACGCTTTGTCTCTACATGGGTGCAAAGACATTACCAGCGACAGCACTGTCGCTCGTAGAATCCGGAATGTGTCCTTCGACCCCGGTTGCACTTATTTCCAAGGCATCTCAACCTGGTGAGACGGTAAAGTTTGTTGAATTACGTTCCCTCGCCGATGGAACGATTGATGTCAGTGTTCTGCCTACACCCTTATTGGCGGTAGTTGGCGAAGTCGTCCGTCTTGGAATTCCGGAAGACGTCCGCGCAAGCATTCAACAGGTCGTATAACCGCGTCGAATAACTTCGGTGAGTCCAGGGTGATCACCGATAAGCGGTGATAATCTCCAGCTCACTCCGACAGGAGCGTTCTGCGCGCACAGCGTCGCAACATCGCCTCCTGGTCCTGCATGTCTACCTGGTAAAAGAAAGAGCATCAGTACAACAACTTCACCTTGAGTGCACTTTATGGCATCGGCGAGTAGCGGTTCGTTGAATGCATAAGCAGGTCCTTCGCGTCGCTCCATTGAGCAAGCCACGAGTTCATGACTAGATAGCTCGAGTCGTTTGCGTAATTGCGAAGCTAAATCATTACGCGCAGCGGTGACAGTGGGTATGGGGCTGCCATGATCGCAAAGTAGTACCGTGCCTCTCCCTTTTTTCCATCCTGTGGAGATAAGGTTGTCATGAAGTATATCGACAA
This sequence comes from uncultured Opitutia bacterium, assembly GCA_903929325.1. Classification (GTDB taxonomy): domain Bacteria; phylum Verrucomicrobiota; class Verrucomicrobiia; order Opitutales; family UBA953; genus UBA8828. The sequence continues at coordinate 6,578 of CAIYUD010000079.1, forward strand.
GTCCTGCGGATTCCTCAGGCGTCCAAAGTGTGCGGGTAATGTTGAGTCCGATACCAACTTTGTGTGCCAGTTCGGGTAAAAATTCGGTTAGGGCCAGACTGGGTCCTATAAAGAGCGGAATAACTTCTAAAGTTTCACAGCCCGCAGCTTTCGCTTCTCGGGCGTAACTTTCAAAAGTCTGCGCACGGATACCGTCGAGAATTGTTGGATCAACTTTATCGCTGTGGAGTACGGAAACGGGATCTACCTGACGTCCTAGGATTTGGGAAAGCTCTTTGGCAAGGACACGCAGTCGAAGTGTAGCAGCCCCGTTGAGGGAGCCGTTGTCGACCAACAAGGTGCGCCCGGAGCTCATTAAACCTAGGAAATGTCAGTTTAATCAGGTTTGGCAACGGTGGTATTTTTTCGGGTTGCCCGCTATACGCCTGAGAGAAGTGTGTTGGTCTACCATGAAACACCTATTCGCACTCCTGCTAGCCCCAGTGGCCGTTATGGCTTCCGAAGGTTGGCTTACCGATCTCGACGCAGCCAAGAAACAGGCCGCGGCAGAGAAGAAAGACATCCTCATTGATTTCACCGGCAGTGATTGGTGTGGCTGGTGTATCAAGTTGGACAAAGAAGTATTCTCGACGCCCGAATTTAAGGCCCAGAAAGACTTCGTCCTCGTTTCACTCGACTTCCCTCACAAAAAACAAATTCCTGCTGACGCTAAAGCTAAGAACGAAGCGCTCATGAAGCAGTGGGGCGTACAAGGTTTTCCAACAATTATTTTAGCAAACGCATCTGGACAACCTTACGCTCAGACAGGTTACCAAGAAGGTGGACCAGTGAAGTATCTCGCCCACCTTGCGGAATTAAGAAAAGAGAACACTCCTGCAAATATCAAAGCTTTCACAGAAAAAGGTAAGCAAGCTGCCGAACAAGCTGCGAAGCGTGAAGCCGCTGGTGCTAAGATGAAGGCAGCAGTTGAAGCAAAAGATTTTTCAGCAGCCTGTAAAATCATCGAAGAGAATTTCCCCGCTGACATGCCTAATCGTATAGCTGCAGTAAAAATGAACCAAGCTATGCTTTCGTTACAAATTGAACCTGAAAATAAAGCGCGGGCACTTGCACTATTGGATGAAGCCCTCAAAGGCGCTCAAGGCAATGAGCGTGCCGTAGCAAGCATCACTAAAATTCGTGAGCGTGTTGCTGCTGACACCACGAAGGCTCCTGCCGGAAAATAACACGAAGAACCCTTCTCAAAAAGGCGCCTTAACGGGCGCCTTTTTTATGGAATTATTTCTGCAAGTTCTCCATTGGCGCGCTTAGAATTTCAGTAGGCGTATACCCATTTTTTCTGAGTTCTCGAATGGAAAGTCCGGCTGTTCGTTTTGCGAGCCGCTTACCGTTGTTATCTGTGATAAGCGCTGCATGGGCCCAGGCGGGTGACGTCCAACCGAGTGCTCGATAAAGCAGGATTTGACGTGCGGTCGAGACGAGGAGATCCGCCCCGCGGACGACTTCTGTGACTCCCATGGCATGATCGTCAGCGACGACCGCCAATTCGTATGCTGGGAATCCGTCTTTTCGCCAGACAAGGAAGTCTCCAAAATCTTTTCCCGCGACAAATCTCTGCGGGCCTTGAACTTCATCGTTGAAGCTGATGGATTCTCCATCGGATATGCGAAAACGCCAATTCATCGAACCTGGCTCATGGGCTTCGCGCCCCACGCCGACCGATGGACGTAACTCTGTCGGGAAGATTGGCTCGGAATCGTCTTCGCTGTGGGGTGCTGTCAAACAGCGCTCAACATCCTTACGCGATTTGTCACATGGATAGATGTGTCCAGATGCTTGCAGGCGTTGCCAAACTTCTCGGAACCACTGCAGGCGCTGCGATTGTACGTAAGGTGCATGTGGTCCGCCTATATCTGGTCCTTCTGACCACTTCAGGTCGAGCCAGCGCAGGTCTTCGATGGCAGCGTCAGAGAATTCCGGCCGACAACGACCCGTATCGAGATCTTCGATGCGGTAAATAAGTGTGCCGTTTGCTTCTTGGGCTCTTTGTGCAGCGAGTGCAAACGTACGAGCATGTCCGACGTGTAGGTAGCCGGTTGGTGTCGGAGCGAGTCGTCCGCGGTAAGCCATCGACTCAGAGTGGGTTGTTCGTGCCGACAAACGTCCAATCGATTTCGAAACGTCGAGCCGCAGCCTCAGCGAGGGCCTTTACGCCCCACGTCTCTGTAGCATAATGTCCACAGGGATAAAGATTCCACCCTTGCTCGTGGGCTTCATTAAAATGTTCTTCACGTAGTTCACCCGTCACCAGTGTATCGCACCCAAGCTTAGCGAGTTCGGGTAAAGCTGAACGTCCGCTACCTGAGAGGATGGCAATGCGACGGGGCTTGGCTGAGCCAAACTCGATGGCCTTGAAACTGTCTGGGTATTCTTTGCGTAAACGTGCTGAGAGTTTATTCCGTGGGATGCCTTTGCAGAGGCAGGCAATAGGCGTGCCTTCAAAATCGAGAAACCAGCGATCAATTTCTAGGCCAAGCCGTTTCGCAATAATCGCGTTATTGCCGATAAAGGGGTGAGCATCAAGCGGGAGATGGCTTGAGTAGAGTGAGAGGTTGAGGCGTTTGAGAGCCGTCTTACGTTTCGCGAGTATCGAGCGTGCAGGAAGGCTAGGGCGCCAATGAATCCCATGGTGCACGATGAGAAAATCGACGCCTTGTTTGCGTGCCTGTTCGAAGACTTCAGTGCCAGCGTCTACCGTCGCACCGATACGCTTAATTTTTCGACTGCCCTGGTATTGTAGGCCGTTACGAGCATCGGGATAATCGCCGATGGCTTTTCGACGTGTGATTAGGTCGCAAAATTTCGCGAGTTCTCGGGCATCAACGGGCATGCGTTTACAAAGAGTGGAATGTGCCTTCTGTTGCGGGTGCAGGCTTGGCTAAAGATTCTGGTGAGAAGATGTTAGCTTCGAGGCGCGCATTCACGCAGGCAGATTTCGCCTCGAGTACATCGCGGTCGCGAGTAACTTCATCTCTGACGGAAGCTTTACCGAGGATCCATTGTTCATCGACCTGAGCAAAATCCTCGATGAGCATCTGTCGGCTAGGCTTCCCATTGGCATCGAGCGTAGTGGCTTCGATGAGTGCGACATAGGCACGGTCTAAGCCGAAGCGTACGGGTGCGGACGGATTGTCGCTCGGTGCTTTGGCGAGAAACATATTGAGCGGGCGACCGCGGTGTCGTTCCGTTGATTCATAAACCGTATTTTCCCAGTGCGTAAACGGCGCCTGCAAGTCAAAGGGTGCGAATAGGTAACCAGGGATAAGGGGCTTAAGTGCATCGGCGCCGCTGACTTTGCTGACAACGCTGTCCCGGTATTGCCAAAGCGATGACTCAGAATTTCTCCGTAACATCAAAAAACGGGTATTACCCATTTCGATGCGGACGGCTGGAAAGCCATGCTTCCAGCTCATCCAAAGTGTGCCTTTCTCAGGTTTAGCAGCATCGCCCGATCTCGGTAGGTGCTTTAATTCAAAACGAATAACCAGATCGCAGTTCAATCCAGAGTTGCGAAATGCCTGCAAGGCTTGCGCAGCCTCATCTTTACTCAATGAAGGCAAAGCGTTTGCAGAGCCAGGAGGCGCTGCACTTGTCATCCAAGGTAGCAGAAGAAGCGCGACGAGACAGAAGCCGCGCATGATCTTTACTTAGTTGCGGGTGCTGCAGGTGTCTTTGCGTCGACTGCAGGAGCTGGCACTGGGTTAACAGGTACGGGTGCAGGCGGCTCTTGTGCGGATGGAGCAACTACTTTTTCAAGCGTCGATTCTGCACGATGCTCATTCGAAATAAAGGCAAGATAGAGTCCGAAGCTGAGCACGAATAAAAGCAATGTCAGGATCGACGTCACTTTGGTTAGGACGTTGGCGGAGTCTCCGCCAAATACAGTTTCCGCGGCTCCACCACCTAAGGCTGCACCCATGCCTGCGTTGGCGCTGGGACGTTGCATCAGGATGACGAGTACGCCGATAACACAGACGAGGATAAGCAGAACAATCGAGGTGTTCAGAAGGAAGCTGGACATGCCTTAAGAGAAACACCCAGTCAGGCAGGGCACAAGTAGGAAAGGCTTACTTCGTAGCGCTGTATTGACCTTTATCGACGTTATAGACCCGCCATTCACCTTTCGCTGGCAGGGTAGTGCCGGTAGCTAAGATTTGATGTTTTTCGCCGACACAGGCCCAAAAAGCGGCTCGTCTTTCCCCGTCAAGTTCCCCGAGGACGTCGTCGGCAAGAATGACGGGAGGGGTAGATGCTCGCTGGGTGGTTCGGCGTAGTTGGGCTAAGCAGAGGGCTAAGACGAGGAGGCGTTGTTGACCTTCGGAGGCATAATCCGCTGCAGGCTGCCCGGAGAAGCGGATCGCGAAATCATCGCGGTGTGGTCCATGCCGCGTGGTTTCGGTGACACGATCAACGCTGCGCGATGACAACCAGTTTTCAGCGAGAGCATCTTCCTCAACGTTATTTTCGTAAGCTATCGATCCGAGTGAATTAAATCCGGCAACTTCACAAACCTCATTGAGTGAGGTGTTGAGTTCAAGCAAGGCCGAGCGACGTGTACGTACTAAAGTGCATGCGAGTGGCAGCATGGTTCGCTCAAATGCTTCAAGTTCAGCATCGGTTGCCCGCCCTGATCGCAGTAGTACATTTCGACCTTCGAGTGCTTTCGCATAGCCACGTGCTGCCATCAGGTAATCTGCATCGGTTGCGCTTAGGGCTAAGTCTAACCAGCGACGGCGGTTGGATGGTGAACCTCGGACAAGGCGTAAGTCTTCAGAACAAAAGGCGACGGTTGGGAATCGCCCAATAAGTTCAGAAGCAGATTTGGTAGGATTGCCGTCGATGGTGGCACGGCGAGAGCCTTTCATTAAGGTAAC
>CAIYUD010000080.1 GCA_903929325.1 uncultured Opitutia bacterium
ATCGCGTGCCGAGGTGCAGACATTGCGATGCGTCAGCGGCACCGACTTCGCACGACCCGTCGAACCCGACGTCAGGAGCACCAAGGCAACGTCGTCAGGCTGCGGCACAGGCAGTGAATCACCTGAAATCATCGGCAACATCACTTCGCCATCCCTCTCTATGCGAATAATCGAAATGCCAAGTGCCGTTGCCGCGAGTGTCGCTAAATTCCGATTACCTTTAGGGACAATCAATGCGTCAATTTGGGTTTCTTTAAAGTAAGCCTCAAATTCTACCGCCGTATAACCTGGATTAAAAGGTAACGCCACGCCAACGACCGAAGCGCTCAGGAGCGACGTCGCCAAGGGCATCCCATTAGGCATCACCATGCCAATACGTGGACGACGATTACCCTGCACCTTGACTTCGCCCTTTAAGCGCAGCGCATTCTCATACACGCGCTTGTAAAGTTCGGAGTAACTCAACGTTACTGACTCTTCAGACTCGATGGCCGCTTGATGGCTATGACGGCTAGCTTGTGCCTTCAGGAGCGTTAATATATCCGGGAAAGGCGTGTTGATAGACAAAACATTCATTAATTATTTTCCTCTTCCGTGTCATCTTCCGTAGAAACAAATGTATGGGAAGACGCATCTTTCCCGAACAGTAGCTGTTGCAACTTTAATTGGGAACGTCGGAAGGCACGTATAAAATCACGGCGCTTCTTAAAGAACGAGAAGAGGGTGCGGTAGAGCCTTGGGCTGCGGTGTAAGAAAAGTGCAAATCGTGTACGCAGACTATTGGGCCTATCGGCTACCAATGTGCCATCGACAAAGTCGCGGAGTACTTGCGCAAACTGTGCGACGTAGGGAACTTGAAAAATTCCAGCGGTGTTTGTCGGTATCCACTGCAAAAGTGGCTCGGACTTAAAGGGCACGCGGAAGCCCGTCGTCGTAAGGCCAATTTCACGATACCCATAACGATTACTATAAAGGCCAAACGACAACAGTTGCTGGCCTTCATAATCCTGCAGAATATCTGTCGAGTAGTCTGTTAGGCAGACTCGATTCACAACAGCGCCGGCAGCCTTTAGACGCACAACCACGCGCGAGGCAATCCAAGCACCCTTGCAGCTCCCACCAATAAAGTAGGGGCCGACAGGCTGAATCTTTTGAATCTGCGCTGTGTAGTACCGAACGAATTTATCAATGGTAGCCTCTGAATTATCAAAAAGCTTCCCGCCTGAATAGAAACCGTAAATCGGGTAATCGGATCCAAGTTCGTGTGCGAGCTTGAGAAACTCGAATTGAGGGCGATTGAAGCACCAGAAAATAGCCTGCTTTTTTCCATAACGATTCGCCATTGCCACCGTCGTACCTGGGAAAAGCTCGATGCGATCCTCAGGGTTTACGCTATTCGTATTCTGCGCAAGCATCACGCTCTCAATCGCACGTTGTTCGGTGGGAAGGAATTCGCTCGGGTCCACAACCGCTTGGGTTTCGATCGCCTCCCCTTCTTGTTCTAGCAGGCGTGCCATTTTTCGTACCGTCATTGATTGCCGGAGTCCGACATTACGCATTTTGCGACCAACAGCAGTTTCAACAGCAACCAGCACTTTTATTTCCGACAACGAGTCGCCGCCTAAAGCACTAAATTCGACGTCGATGCCAACCGATGGCAAACCAAGCTCTTTAGCCCAAATGGATGCAACCTGTGCCTCTAAGGTGCCACTTTCAGCGAGAACAGTTTTCTTCTGTGCATCAGCTTTAGCCATGGTATCGGCCAATGCGAGTCGATCAACCTTACCGACAGCATTGCGCGGTAAACTTTCCAAGACTTGAATGCGTGCGGGTATCTTAAAAGGTGCGAGCAGTGTGGCGAGGTGGCGGCGGATGGACTCGACCTCGGCAGTGCCACGTAAAACCACCGCAGCTGCCACGTCCTCCCCTAATGTCGCATGGGCAACTGGGAAGCAGGCCGCCTCTGCGATCGCAGGATGCGAGAGCAAGGCATCGTCAACTTCTTGTGGATTCACTTTTTCGCCACCACGATTGATGAGCTGTTTAAGTCGGCCGGTTAAAGTTAGTTCACCGTCGGCATCTAAGCGTCCAAGGTCTCCCGTAAAGAACCAGCCGTCACGGAATTGAGCAGCATTGGCAGCCGCATCACCTTCGTACCCTGGGAAGACGTTGTCGCCACGAATAGCCACCTGCCCTTCGGCACCTGGAGGCAAAGTATTGCCATGCATGTCGGCGATACGGATTTCGCATCCACATGACTTGCCAACTGAGCCAGGCTTGCGGACAGCAGGCGGCAGAGGCGTTGAGGTGATCAGTGGGCCCGCCTCGGTCATCCCAAAGGTGGCAATTACTGGAATTTGGAAGAGTTCTTCGGCTTCAGCCATTAGGCGCGGCGACAACGCTGCAGCCACAGAGCGTAAAAGACGGAGCGATGAACCCCGAGGGTTGAGTCCTTGGCGACGGGCATGCCCGACGACGTCATTGAGGGTCGTCGGAACCACTTGGAACCACGTCGGTTTGGCTACACCTAACAGACGGTAAAATTCCTCAGCGTTAAAACCTTTGGTGCAAATAACCGTCCCGCCCGATGCCAATGGTGCCAGCAGGAGATCAACCAGACCGCCCACGTGGTATTGCTCCCACATCGCCAAACAACGGTCAGTCGACGAAAGTGCCATCGATCGGCTAACATCGCGCGCCGAGGTGCAGACATTGCGATGCGTCAGCGGCACCGACTTCGCACGACCCGTCGAACCCGACGTCAGGAGCACCAAGGCAACGTCGTCAGGCTGCGGCACAGGCAGTGAATCACCTGAAAACCGGATCTGACTTAACGTCATATCTGGACGAATTCGCACCACTAATAAACCTGTAGCAGCGGCCGCCACTGTGGCGGGGCCTTGCTCATTCATATCCACCAATAAGAAGTCAGGACGGGTGTCTTTAAAATACGCCTCAAATTCCGCGAGCGTATACCCAGGATTGAAAGGCATCGCCACACCCGCAACCGCTGCACCCAGCAAAGCTGTGGCCATTAACGGACCGTTGGATAAAACAATGCCAATACGTGGGCGTTGCCCTGGCTTCTGTGTGCCCGCCTGCGAGAGACGTTGGGCAATATAAACGACGCGATTGTGAAGTTCGCGATAACTGACAGGGTCACTACCTGCAAACTCAAGCGCTGGGTGATTTCCTAAAGTTGAAGCCTGCTGCTTCAGAAGAGACAAGATATCAGGAAACACACTACGGACGCCTACTGATTTCATCCGAAAATACCCCCGTGACGTGCACGTAGCTTTGCAGTGATTCGTTCAACTTCGGACCGGTCATGCACAAGGTGATCGGCAACGCGTGCCCGGGCAGCCTCAGGAAGCGGCTTGCCGGCAGCAACGAGGGCAAGAACTTCGGGGTCATAATAACGCACAGCATTCGCGAGCACGAAAAGTTCGTCCATCAAATCAACCGTGCCCGCAGGCGACGTGATATCGCAAATGTTATCAGAACCGATGCGTACATGGACGCCCGCTGCCAGCATTTCTAAGACGCGGGCAATCGAATTAAAGGTGGGCGTTAATACCGGACGAATTTGTCGCATACTAATCGCAGCGGATGGACAACAAATGACGCCGATGTTCAAGCTGGCTAATTCTGCTAAGAGACGTTGAAAGCGCGCTTCATCATACGTCGAAGGTGAAATCACATGGATCAACCAAATCTTAGGTTCTTGTCCACGGGGAGCACCTAAACCCATTTCGCGGACGAGGCGTACCACGCGCTCCGCGCCATCATCGGCAGGATGGTTAAGTTGATCCACATGGATGTGGATGGCTTTACCTAAACGCGCAGAGAGTTCCAATAGGCGCCGGCAAGATGCATCGTACCCAATATGCTCAGGATAATCCGCTTGGTCATCGCGCTCGGGTAACGCACCAATGAAGTCTGCAATCGCAGCACCTTCCTCAAGCAATGACCAGCGACGAGGCTCATCGTTACGAAAACCAAGCGGAGAATAAGCCGCGAGACGAAAGTCAATTTTACCCTTCATGCGCTCACGAATACGCCCTAAGCACTCGAGACCAGTTAGGCCCACGCGGTCTGCAGTCACATCCACCACGGTGTCGGCACGCGTGGTGCCATTGGCGACTAACAAATCAATAAAGCCCTGAACGCGCTGTTCGAGCTGCCGTGGTTCATAACAGTCACTCGCATGGATGAGCGGGATAATGGAGTGCTTCTTTGAAAGCGAAAGGTGAGATGCGGAATCTTGCCCGGCACTTAACAACTTGCGGGTAGCATCATACGTACCTGAACGATCCAAATGAAGGTGGGCATTGAAATACCCTCCCATGCCCATAACCAACCGATGCAGCTCCTCTAAGTAGGGGCTTCGGGCACGAGGCGTATCGTTTGACGGGTTGAGTTGCTTGTGAGGCAATGTAACAAGGGGTTTTGAGCTGGGTGACGGCTCGATTGAATCGAACGATAACACAGCTTTATAATCTGTAATGCAATTTATAACAATAAAACCCCCGTCCCCCCTCTTAGTTTCAAAATAAAGAGCCAGCCCTTGGGCTGGCTCTTTCGCTGCAATGCAGGGGTCTTTACTTCTTCGGCTCGTCAACAACCTCGAAGTCACCATCGACGACTTTATCGTCCTTCGCTTTTTCGGATGCACCCGCTGACGCTTGCGCAGACTCCGTAGCCGCTTTGTAAAGAGCCTCAGAGGCAGGCTCGACTGCTTTGGAAATCTTCTCCGTAGCAGCCTTAATAGCTTC
>CAIYUD010000081.1 GCA_903929325.1 uncultured Opitutia bacterium
GAGAACGCGTCGCCATTGATGGAAACGGCCTTGAGCTTGGCTTTGCGCGCCTCTTCGTGGAAAGCGACCGTGTTGTACCAGCCAGGACTTGCTGGCTTATCACCTTCCGCGGGGCGTTCAAAAAAGATCCCAAGAGTGGCCGCACCTGAACCAAAAGCGGCTGCAATACGCGAGGAGAGTCCGTAGCCTGTAGATGCGCCAATGACTAAGACAGACTTTGGGCCACCTTGCAGGGGCTTCCGAGATTTCACATGGGCGATCTGTTCGCGTATGTGTGCTGCACAGCCTTCAGGGTGTGCGGTTAGACAAATAAAACCACGGACGCGGGGCTTAAGGACGACCTGTGACATAAGTGGACTTAAGGGTTAAAGTGAGGTGGGCGAAAGGAGAAAAGGTGCTGCGCAAGGAATCACACAAACCAGCGCCAAATCACATCGCTATAAAGCGTCCACAAGACGCAGCCCCAAACACAGACAGCATTCACAATCGCAAGAAACACCGCTGCCGAACCCATGTCCTTTGCACGCTTAGCTAAAGGATGGCGATCCAGTGAGATGTGGTCCGTATTTGCCTCAATCGACGAATTCAAGAGCTCGACGATAAGGATGAGCAATAAAGAGCCAAAGAGGAGCGCTCGGATCCATGCCGAAAAATCAGGGATCACCCAGGCGGCGATGGCAAAAGGTGCCACGGCGAAGACTTCCTGTCTGAATGCGTGCTCATGCTTGTAGGCCGCCTTCAGGCCTTCAATGGTGTAACCCATGGCGCGCGTGATGCGCTGCAAGCCACCTTTGGATTTCATCTGCTCTCCGTATGGTTGATTCACCCCGCAGAGTTAAATCACCTGCAGACGAGAAGAAAGACGAAAGAATCGCTCGCTGCAGCTAAATGACCTAGCAACGAGGTAAAGCGCGAATAAGTGCATCCAAACCCGCACCAAAGTCTTTCGGGTCAGTCAAGAGACTGAGCACAATCGAGTTCCCGCTGGCAAAGTCATAGTAGTGCCCAGGATGCACAGATGCGCCTTCCTCGAGTGCTTGGAGTGCGAAGTTCAGTTCATCAACGCCTGCCGGCAAACGCACCACGGCGCTCCACCCCGCTTGACGCGGAAGTACTTCGCAGCCGACAAGGCGAACAAGTGCCGCCTGCAACGTCGCCTCATTGGCATCAAGCCGCGCCCGCACAGCGGTACGGTAGGCGGGAGCCTCTTTCAGTAAAAATGGTAATGCCACTTGCGCGGGCGCATTCACCGAAAGAAATGCATCCGCGTGATGCTCGAGCTTAGGCAAAACCATTTGCAACCATTCCGCAGGTCCTGCGAGCACAGACCAACCAACTTTAAGCTGCGGGGTAAGTGTTACTTTCGAAAGTCCCGAGAGAACAATCAACGGCTCCAGATTTTTTTGCGCTAATACTGACGGCTGTGCCGCGAAAGCGGCGGCGGGATAATCCAAAAAGACTTCGTCAACAATCAGCGCGCAAGCTGGCGCAGCCTTTTGTTGTGCATTGCGTAGAGCCTGAAGATCAACAGCACTCAACGTATGTCCCGTAGGATTGGCGGGTGAGACTGCGAGGATTGCTCGGGTCTTGGCGTCAGGCTTTAATGACGCCGGATCGACGCTCCAAAGACCGTCTCTAAATTCGCAACGGTAAGGAATAACTTTAACTCGGCTGATTTCGGCAAGAACACTGATCAACGGGTAAGCGGGCTCGGGGGCTAAAACATTATCCCCTGGCTCGCAAAGTAAACGCAGCCACCACGTGTAGGCTTCGCTGGTAGAGGCCGAAAGACAGATATGCTTTGGGGATACAGTGGCACCATGCTGAGCGTAGTGTGCAGCGATTGCGGTGCGCGCATCGATACTTCCAAAAGGATCCGGTTGGTGACGTTCGCATCCTGGGCCACCAAGTGCGACGGCAAGAATATCGCGCGGCCAAGTAAAGCCAGCGACGTCTGGATTACTCACTGTTAAATCGTAAACAGGGAGATTCGCGGCGCGTCGTCGTGCGGCCAACAACGTCAGAGGGTTTAACTTAAGCTCCGCAGGCATGATTTTGATTTATGGATAGAGGCTGCTTGTTGCCACGACTTAATACTAAAACAAAAAACCCCGACATTCGCCGGGGTTTTTAATCAGACAGTGAGGGTTACTCAGCCGAATTGAACGAGACCAGCCTTCATCGCCTTTACGGAAACCCACATGCGCTTCACTTGACCTGAAGGAAGCTTCACGCGACGACGCTGAACGTTCGGACGGAAAACGCGCTTGGTCTGCTTGACGAGCTGGAGGCCGATGCCGCCGCTCTTCTTAGACTGACCCTTGTGAATGATGTTGCGACCCTTGACAGGGCGCTTGCCGGTGATGGCGCAGATGCGTGACATGGCTTTTTCCTTTGAGGTGAACCAAGGGTAAAAACACCCGACTTCCCCTGTGGCAAGGGAAAAGGCTATCTAGAGCTCAAAAGCCGCTTTTGGCAAAGTTAGCACCTTCGCCACGAAACCCCTTTCCTGACTGACTTTGAGGCCTCAAGAAAGGGTGTACCTTCGACAAATGCTTGCCTAGGAAGCGACGCCTCCTCAAGTTCAACCCTCCTTCGACCCCTCGGGTCACCCATTTGCCATGAGAGACGACTACCTACGCGCCGCTAATAAGGTCATCACTGACCCCAATATCCTTATCAACGTTATCTCAAAGCGAGTGAAGCAGCTCCGTAGCGGCTCACCTCAGCTCGTAGATTCATTAGAAAAACTTTCGCTCGAAGATATCGCCATGCGCGAAGTCATCGAAGGCAAAATCACTTACGAGATCCCCTCCGACGACGAGGTGACCAAGGCCTAAAGCCGCTCCCTAGGTCAACTGTCCTTTAAGGCAGGCGACCTGGAGTGGACGGATGAGCAAGATGGGCGCGCGCAAAGAACAGGCGACGCCCGAAGTCAGCAACCCGAAGGCGGGTCGTGACTACTTTATCGGACCGACTTACGAAGCCGGCATCATGCTGCATGGCTCAGAAGTCAAAGCCCTGCGCGCAGGTCGAGCGAACATCGCCGATAGCTTTGTGCGCTTAAGCTCCAAAGGCCCCGTGCTTTACCGCGCACACATTGCGGAATGGGAATTTGCGAACAAACTTAACCACGACACCTATCGCCCTCGCCCTCTTTTGTTACACAAAGCGGAGATTCAGAAAATTGTGGAAGACGTTCGCTCAGGCGGAAAATCGATCATCCCACTCAAAATGTATTTTAAACACGGCTTAGCCAAAGTGCTCATCGCCGTAGGCACTGGCAAGAAACAGCATGACCGCCGACAAGACATGAAAGACCGCGACGACAAACGCACCATGCAGCGCGCGTTAAAGCGTCGGCGCTGAGCGCACGACCTCTCCTTAACCTTTAGTCCTTAGTCTTTAGTCCTTAGCCTCTTTAGTCCTTAGTCTTTCGCCTTTAGTCTCCCCACTCACCCACGTGCTTCACCTCGTTCTTCACCGTCCAGAAATCCCCCAGAACACGGGGAATGTTGGCCGCATGTGTGCGCTCACGGGCTGTGCGCTTCACCTCATCCATCCATTGGGATTTGAGATTAATGACGCAAAGTTACGTCGCGCCGGCATGGACTACTGGCACGCACTGGATGTTCGGCATCATGAAAACTGGGCCGCCTTCACCGCAAACGCGGACGCACCCAAACGCCGCTGGCTCTTAACCACCAAAGCTTCACGCACAATTTGGGATGTAAGCTTCGAGGATGGCGACGCGCTTATCTTTGGTTCAGAGAGCTCTGGCGTTCCCATTGAAGTTCGTAACTCCATCCCCGAAGAATTTCACATCAAGATACCGCAACTTGTGTCCGAAGATAAATTGCCCACCGTTATTCGCGAAGAGATGCGTGCAGCTCAAGTCAGTGCACCTGGCAAACCGCGCGTCGTCGGCGATGAACGTGAAATCCTGCGATCATTAAATCTCTCCACGGCCTGTGGCATTGCAGCCTACGAGGCACTCAGACAGCTGCACCGTCGATAAAGCCGCCTGCAGGCTACTTCTTGGCCTTCGTCTTTGCCGATCCTTCTTTATCTCGCGCAGCCTTAATACCCCAAAGCGGAGTGACCAGTGCCTTATCCCATGCATCATGGATGGCTTGCAGTTCTTTAAGTTTTTCAGACTGAGCATCAGCAACATTGGTTTTTTCGGTCGGATCCTGAATTAAGTTATAAAGCTCAACGCCCTCCTCGCCTGCGGCGCGAACAATTTTCCAATCACCCACACGGGTTGCCCACTGAGTCCCAAACCGCCAGTGCAGAGGTCGACTGTCATCGAGCTTCTCTTGGCGCGTGAGCATCCCTAGCAGTGAACGACCATCGTAATCCTTGGGCACCGATCCGGCGGCAAGATCCATAAAGGTCGCGCTGATATCGAGCGTGATGGTCGGGGTAGCACAGATTGTCCCAGGGGATATTTTGCCCTGCCAACGCATCGCCATCGGCGTGCGAATACCACCTTCCCAGGTTGAGCCCTTGTGGCCGTGTAAATCGAGATTGCTCGCTCCCACTAAAGTCTGTCCGCCATTGTCAGAAATAAACACGACAAGGGTGTTCTCCTCTTGGCCTGATGCCTTCAATGCTGCCAAGAGTTTACCGACATTATCATCCAACGAGAGCATCAGTCCGGCAAATTTGCGGCGGTCTCCTTTGAGTGACTCTGGCACCCGGGCCATCACGGCTTCATTTGGCTGCAACGGACCATGGGCAGCATTGAAAGCGGCATATAGGAACCAGGGCTTACCTTTATTGCGGTTAATAAAGCCGACGGCTGCATCGCCAAAGGCATCCGTGAGGTATCCGTTTAATTCGACAGGCTTATCGTCTGTAAGCAACCCCTTGCCAATTCCCTTACCGACCCCGTTGTAATTGCGACTGCCACCCAAGAACCCGAGAGGCTGCTCGGCGAAACCACGCTGCAAGGGATGATAAGCCTCTTCCGTGCCGAGATGCCATTTACCAACAATGCCAGTACGGTAACCAGCTGCAGCGAGGCGTGCAGGCAGAAGCTTTTCGGAAAGCGGAAGACCCTGTTGATGAACGCCTCCCTCGCTCGGATTCATTTCATGGCCAAAACGCTGCTGGTAACGTCCGCTCAACATCCCAGCACGCGAAGGTGAACAAACCGGTGCGGTTAAATACGCAGACGAAAAAATAATCCCTTCTTTAGCAATGCGATTGATAAAGGGCGTAGGAAAATCTTTCCCGCCTGAAAAACCAGTATCACCAATGCCAATGTCGTCGGCGACAATGAAGAGAATGTTTGGCTGCGTCGTCGCCGGCACTCTTAAGCCAAATAGGCACAAGCAGGAGATGCAGAGCACGCGAATCATGTGAGTACCCTAAGCGACGAAGGGGGTGGCGGAAAGTCGGAATAAGGCCGCCTAAAGGCCCGAGATGCGATTTTTGCTTTATGACACACGACCCCTTGACGGAGGGGTTGCCTGATATGGTATACTGTAAGCGTTCTTTAATACAAAGCATCACGAGTAATGACGGTCGGCTAAACCCGATCCCATTACACCAACCGAGCCCGGGAGGGCCACGGTGGTCTCCGCAACCGAAAGGTGCGGGATGAGGATTCCCCCAGGGAATCACAACCTTCTCCCCGATGGTTATCGTGATGTGCGGATTTTTTAACCCACACCCACCATGATCAACCAACCCATCGACAATACATCTAGCGGCTCCCACCAAGCCTCCATCGCTTTTCGTCTAACGAAAGCGCCGAACTCCAATCACCACATTTGGAATAACAATGGCACGTGGTGGCTTCACTACACCCTGCACCTGACTGACTACACCAAGCGGCGCGTTCGTGAATCACTGCGTACGACGGATGAAACAGAGGCCCGCCGACTTCGTGATGTCAAATTAGCCTCTCTTCGCTTCGCAATCTAATCGGAACGAAGTCAGCAATGCGGTGTCAGAGGAATGATGGCCTCTCGTCGCCTCGCTGCACTCATCGCCTTAGCAATGATACTCATTGCTTCGATTACCCGTGCAGCGCCGCAACCGAACATTGTTATTATTTTAACCGATGACCAAGGGTGGAACGACACCTCGGTCAACCTTGGCCTACCTAAAGCCAAAGGCATCAACGATCACTACCGTACACCTAACTTAGAGAAGCTCGCCACCCAAGGAGCGAAAGTTACCCATGCCTACGCATGTCCCGTCTGCTCACCTTCACGCGTAACCCTGCTCACCGGGGTTAATGTCGCGCGCCACCGCGTGACCAATTGGACCTTAGAAAAAGGCAAGGATCTCGGCGTGGCGTCCAAAGGCCTCGCCTTGCCCGACTGGAATTGCAACGGCCTGCAGCCCGCCGGAACCAATATACCGCACAGCTTCGAATGTGCAGAAACTCTTCCAGCGCTGTTACGGAAAGCCGGCTATCGGACCATTCACGTCGGCAAGGCGCACTTTGGTGCAGTCGATACACCCGGAGCCAATCCCCTAAACCTCGGTTTCGATGTAAACATTGGTGGTAGTGCCATGGGGCAGCCTGGAAGCCATCTAGGTTTGAAAAACTTTAGTGCCGGCAAAGACAGTCGCATAGCTTGGGACGTGCCGGACTTAGCAGAGTATCACGGAAAAGACGTCACAGTTACAGAGGCACTGACTGATCGGGCCATTACAGAAATTCGCAAAGCACATTCCGCAGGTGTGCCGTTCTTTTTAAATTTCGCACATTTCGGCGTACATGCACCCATCGAGCCTGCGAAAAACTTTAGTGCGGATTACGCATCCCTCGCGTTGAGTCGTGTAGAAAAAGATTATGCCACGATGGTTGCGGATGTAGATGCGAGCGTGGGCCGAATCATGGCTGAACTCGATAAGATGGGCGTAGCGGGTAACACGATTGTGGTTTTCCTCTCCGACAACGGAGGCTACGCACAGCGTGATGGTGGATTTAAACCTAAAAATCTGCCCCTACGTAGCGGCAAAGGATCTGCCTACGAAGGCGGCTTAAGAGTCCCTTGTGTTGTGCGCTGGCCAGGCATCACGCAACCGGGATCGACGATTGATGCCGCCATTCGCATGGAAGACTTGCTGCCCACACTTGTGAAAGCAGCAGGCGAGAAAGCACCCACAGGGATTGACGGTGGTGATATTTCCACGGTCTTAGCGGGAAGCAAAAGAACGACCCCTGATTTTATTTGGTATTACCCACATGTTTGGGGCGCAACTGGCCCAGGCATAGAGCCGTTTGCAGCGATTCGCGAAGGAGACCTCAAGGCTATCCTCTTCTTCTATGATGAACGCGTAGAGCTGTACGACATTACCAAGGATTCTTCGGAGTCGAAAGACTTGGCCAAGGAACGTCCAGAAGAAGCCTCACGCCTGAAGTTGAAACTACTTACAGCGCTGAAGACCGCAGGAAGCAAACTTCCGACTCGGTAATTTGGGGCTAAGCCTCAAGTTGTATTCATTATCTGAAGCTGCGATGAATGACTGGTCCGAATGGCAGGTGCTGCGAATGGCTGACGCTCCAGGAGAAGCGACCCTCGCAGAGATACTCGACGGCGGGCAGAGTTTTCGATGGCAACGCAATGATGATGGCGCATGGACTGGCGTATTTGGACGCCACATTGCGCAACTAAAGACACACCCCGAAGGCCTTGCCTGGCGTCAGCCACTAGGAAAACCCACTATCGCTGAGGACTTGGCAATTTACCTCGATGCAGCAGGTAAACAGGCACGCGCAATCGATGCCCTCCCTTGGCGATCGGACCCGTTTCTAGCTAGCGCCCTATCGCATTTCCCGGGACTGCGCATTCTCGCACAAACACCCGATGAAGCCCTGTTAGCTTTTCTCTGTAGTTCAAACAAACAGATCATTCAGATTCGTCGCATGGTCGCGGCCCTTGCCGAACGACTTGGCCAAGAGCTCGCACCAGGTTTCCATGCTCTTCCAGACTGGGCAAAACTCGCGCAAGCCGACGCGGCAACTCTCAAGGCTTGTGGCCTGGGCTATCGTGCAAAATTTATTCAAGAGACGGCTAGAGAACTTAAGCGACGGCCGAATTGGGCTGAAGAGCTTGGCGCTCTCGAGACCGACGCATTACTCGTAGAATTAACAAATTTGCCTGGTGTTGGGCCGAAAGTCGCCGCATGTGTCGCCCTCTTTGGTTTCGGAAGACTTGAATCATTCCCGGTCGACACTTGGATCGAGCAGATTCTCGTCGAAGGCTATGCGCTCAATGGCTGGAAGCGTACGGCCCTCGAACACTTCGGACGCGCGCATTACGGCGCGTCAGCAGGACTCGCACAGCAGTTCCTCTTTGCTGCCGCGAGAGCGCAAAGCAAGAAGCCTAAAGACGAGTGACAAAAGCGCTCGGACTGGAGGACTCAGCACCAGTTTGACTATAAAACAAAAGACCCCGGCTTAACCGGGGTCTTTTTAATGATAGGGCTTTAGTCGCCGTAATAATTAACCCTTTAACGAGTAACCTTCTTCGCCGTGGTCGGTGACATCAAGACCGCGTGCTTCATCTTCATCGGACGGACGGAGGCCAATCGTATTCTTGATTAGCAGGCCGATAATGAGTGTCGCGGTAAACGAGAGAACCAAAGTCACGCCGATAGCCTTGAATTGTTCGATGACCAATCCGTTACCAAGCAAGCTTTTCAAGTTGGTATTCAAATTGGCATTCGCATCTGCAGTCGCAAATAAACCGGTGACGATGGCACCGAGCGTTCCGCCGACGGCATGGACGCCGAAGGTGTCGAGCGCGTCGTCATAGCCGAGCTTCGACTTAAGGTAGACCACTGCTAGGAACGGAACGATGCCGGCCAGGACGCCGATGATAACTGCTGAACCTGCACTCACAAAACCAGCAGCAGGTGTGATCACGACTAGGCCAGCCACTGCACCTGAGCACATACCAAGAACACTGGCATGCTTACGAAGCACCCACTCGAGTGCACCCCAAGTGAAGGCGGCGACGGCAGCAGCAAGGGTGGTGGTCGTAAAGGCTTGAGCAGCGACGCCATCCGCAGCCAGAGCCGATCCAGCATTAAAGCCGTACCAACCAACCCAGAGCATACCCGTACCTACCATACAAAGAACCATCGAGTGCGGCGTCATCGGCACCTTGCCAAAACCTGCACGCTTGCCGACGAGGATACAGAGCAAGAGCGCGGACCAGCCCGAAGTCATATGAACCACAGTACCGCCGGCGAAGTCGATTGCCTTGATGCTCGCAGCAGCATTCCAGACGCCGTTCATTTCGCCCGTGATGCCCCAAATATGGTGAGCCATTGGGAAGTAGACGATGAACATCCACAGAAGGGCGAATGACATGACGGCTGAGAACTTCATGCGCTCAGCAATCGCACCAATAATCAGTGCAGGCGTAATAATTGCGAACATCAGCTGGAACATCGCAAAGACGTTCTGGGAAATCCAGTAAGCGTAGTCGGTATTGGGAGCCGAGGTGACGCCTTCGAAGAAGAAGTATTCCGATCCACCAAAAATATTTCCGATTGGCGATCCCGCAAAGTTCTTACCAAAGACCAGCGAGTAGCCGAACGCCCACCAGAGAATCGTAACGGGCCCTGCAAGGCCGATACATTGAGCGGCAACGGAGAGTACGTTTTTCGTCCGGACTAAGCCGCCGTAGAAAAGAAAGAGACCGGGCAACGTCATGAAGAGCACAAGCGCGGCACTCACCATAATGAAAGCATTATGGCCAGGCCCTGCGGTGGCGGAGACGGGACCGCCGACGACTTTGTCGTCCCCAGCTTTCGGGGCAGCGTTATTCACATAAGCCTCAAGGTCAGCTACCCGTTGCTCGACGCTTGCCGGAGCAGGCGCAGCGGGTGCTTTCGCTGGAGTGGTTGTCTGCGCAGAGGCGAGCACAGGCATCGCAAGGAGTGCGATAAGGGTAAGGGTGCGGAGCAAGGGTTTCATGGCATGAGGACTATCGCACCCAGTGTGCCAATAGCTCTTCCGGGCCTTTTCGCTCTTAAAACTGCCTAAGATGCGACAAAATGGGCAACCGGGGTGGCGAATTTAGGGCAAGGAATGCAAACAAGCGCTCTGCCAATAACCACTTCTAGGGCACTGTAGCCTTAGAATCTTGCCCCTATCCGCACAGTCCAACCCGCTGCATCAGGAGCCTGAAAGACATTCACCGTATTTCCGTCGTGGCGGAAAGTTTCGCGATGAAAGGCAACCCACTCGAAAGCACCGCGGACAAACCATGTGCCACTTGACTCAAGAAACTGCGTGACGCCTACGCGCAAAGGGACTTCACCGATGGAAACTGCGCGATGTCCATAACTAGCATCCGTCAGACGAAAGGTTAGCGTTTCGTAGGCGCAGGAAAAATCAATGCTGGTGGCCTTATCTGCTGTCGCAAACCAGCGAGCATAAACTCCGTTTTGCAAACCGGTAACACGAAATTCGATACTTACACTCGCATCAGGCGTCCACTTCGCACGCAGATACGGAATCGGCAGTACATACATTTCATAGCGATCTTGGAGCATCGCCCCGATGGCTACGTCGAAAGTGGCTGCAGGCGTCCATCGATAAGCACCGCCAAAACCCCAGCGCACGGCATCACCAAGCCCGAGTGTAGATGCATTGGAAGTTTCCGGCGCAGCCTCAAGCGCTCCGATAAATTGATAATGTCCATGCCCAGACCCTGCTTGCCATTGCGTAAAACCGGAAACAATAAAGTCGGCGGTGTCGCCGTAGACGCGGTCAGGATTTCCGGCAATGGCACCCGTGAATTTATTGGTGTAATTATAGTATTCGATATCCAAGGCATGATCGGTTCCTTCATGAATCGCCTCAAAGCCGTAGCGCGTACGTTCAAAAGTTCCGCTCAGCCCATCTGCATGACTTACGTCGGCCGATCCATGGCCTTGGTAGTCGCCCATCAGCACCCAGCCCGTCTTCGCAGGCGTCGCGGCCTGTTGAGAGAAAACCGTGAACGGCAAAAGGCCGGCAACCAGAAGTAAGGAGCGCATGACTAAGGGTCTAAACTCGGGAGACAGGGAAGACAAGTGTAGCCAGCGGGGTGTTTTGCGCTTTCACCAACTTTAAACAGAGAGTATCACTGCGCCATGACCCATCAAAGCACTGGCATCTCGAAACCTGTATTCTTGCTTTCCGTCGCCTGTGCTGGCTTAGCGGGAATATCTGCCGCACTTTTGGGACGCTGGTTTCACGAAAGCGAAAAAGTTGCCTTCCTGAATGCTAAATTAAATAGCATTACATCTACTCCTTTTAACTTCGCAACCGTGCCCTACCCTCGAGCCAATGACGGAAGAGTCCAAGGCGGCACAGATGCTCGCCACAAACAACAATGTCAGTGGGCCCAAGATTCCGTGAGAGCAGGCGGCGGCAGCATCATCCTCGTGGGCGACTCTATCACCCACGCCTGGGAAGGTAATATGGATTTACTCAAGGATACGGGGACATTTGTTAATTTAGCGACCAGCGGCGATCGCACGGAGAATGTTCTCTGGCGTTTACAAAACGGAAATCTCCCCGCGGGTCTAAAGCCACGCGCTTTCGTGGTCATGATCGGAACAAACAATACCGGTCACCGTATGGATAAGCCTGAAGATGTTGCCGCAGGTGTGCACGCCATCCTGCAGCGTCTCCACGACTACTCGCCCGCCACGCCGATTATTCTTTATAACATCTTCCCACGCGGGGCCAAAAGCGACGACGCCATGCGCGTGAATAATGAAAAAGCCAACAAGCTCGTCGTGGATGGCCTTACGGATGATTTTAAAAAGGTTATTCACGTACGTGACCTTGCCTCAAAGTACCTCCAGCCTGACGGGACCTTACCTAACGCAATTATGCCAGACCTCTTACACCCAAACCGTAAGGGCTATGAAATTTGGGCCGAAGACCTGAAAGCCAGCTTAAAGGAATTAGGGCGCTGAGCGGCTTATTATCAAATGTCAAAGCCCCGCCATCCAGCGGGGCTTTTTTATCGCCCAGTCGCCCTCGGGACACACTCTGCTTGAAGCCATGGGTCGTTTCGTTCGCATCCTCCTCTGGAGTTTCTCTATTTTGGCCGTACTCGTCGCTGGTACAGCCATTTGGGCCGACATCCAACTACGCGCTGATCATCTCGGGCCACGCGTTGCGGGCATCCTAACAGATGCAGGCATCACAGGCGGAATTACCAAAATCGAAGCAACGCTTGATGGCACTTTCAATGCCGAGGGCGTCGACCTCACACTCAAAGACGGCACGCGCCTCAAGGCGGAATCCTTACGCGGAGATTTATCCGTGCTCCGCTTACTCAGCGGACATGTGCACCTCGCCGAACTCGAAGGTAAAGGTTTCGACGTCACCCTTGCGGACACAAAACCTTCGATCGAAAAAAATGGCGCGAAGTCAGTTCCGGCAAACGTTCAGCCAGACTTAGGTTTAGGTAAATTTTCGGCAGGACAAGTCGCTCTCAGCGGACGCATTCAACTATCCAATGACAGCGCCGTCCGCTTCAATATCCGCAGCGAAGGGATAGACCCACAGGGAGTCGTTGAACTTCGGGCGGGCTTAGCTTGGACAGGTCGCTCGGCTGGAACCGTAAAAACTGATCCGCGCGCCGACATCGTTGCCCGTATTCAATTTAACCGAACCTTCGGCCAGCACGGCCTTGCCTGGCGCGAAGTGGCAACGGATATTGCGAAGCTTCGCCTGCGCTTAGTCACACGCGATGGCAGCGCTTTGGCCGCTGGCGGCCCACAGCTCGACTTGGATGCTGAAAATGGCGCCAATGGTTTAGTCGGAAAAATTACTGTCCGTGATGCCAAGAACCTCAACGCACTTGATAGTGCTTTTACTTTAGGCGAATCACTTTCCGTCAAAGGCAAACTCAACCTCTCGACGGGTGAATTGGGCGTTCTCACCCCAACTCGAAAGACCGAGATTTGTCACCTTCGCGGCGAACTCGACTTGAACGCCACCCCAGAAGCATGGTCGGTCGCTACAGATTTAGCTGCAAGCTGGGATGACCTTTCCGTTTTTTCGAAAACCATCGCTGCGAATACGCGCTGCGAATGGAAAATAAAACTGTCTGCACACGGTGATAATAAAGAGTGGTCGATCGACTCCTCTACAGTGCAAGGCCCAGGTAACTTTGCCCTCTCCATTCGCAAACCTTTGCACTGGAAAGGCAGCGCGCTGCCTCTGGATTCTTCGGGCGTACCGATTGAACTGTCTGCAGCCGACGCACCCCTGAGTGCACTCGCACCGTTTTTAAGCATAACTGGATTTGTACCCGTCAACGGCTCGTGGTCAGGCGCTGCTGAAATCGCCTTCGCGGAAGGTGAAGCAATTGTGACATGTTCCCGCCCGATTGCTGTGTCCGAACTATCGGTTGAGCGCGAAGGCGTGCCTCTACTTGCTCATCTCAATGCAACCCTGCCGCTTAAAGCAGACCGCGGCGGTATTGCCGTTCAAGGTTTCCGCGCGGGCGTCAGTGGTCGCACATTAATCTCTGGGGATCTTTCTGTGCGCCCCGGAACAAACGGCGCCTGGCAATCCGATGTTCACGTAAAAGTTGATCTCGGAGATTTGGCAGGACAACCTGGCTGGGAAAGCATTCCTTTCGATCGTCTTCGCGGCATCATCGTGGATGTTGGTGCGAGCGTGGCTGCTAAAGCAGGAACTCCGCCCGTGATGACTCAAGGTGCGGTATCCATCCGAAACGCGAGCGTGGAGCTCATGAATCTACGTCAGCGGTCGCCCATTAATTTAGATGGCACATTACCTGTGGGCGCCCTCTTCGACGGCAAAGCAAGTAATCTGCCCCTCGAATCCGTATCCGCACTGGTACCTGGACTTAACCTCACAGGCACGCTGACAAAAGCCGAGTTGAGCCTGGGCGCCAAAAGCGATGGCAGCTGGTATGTGCGCAGCGAGGCGGGCCCGATTCAATTTACGGACACAGCTGTTGGCTGGGCAGGCATACCTTACCTTGAACACTGCGACTTAACGACTGAGATCGATTTAAGTTTTGGTAGCGCCAATGTATTACGCTTTGAGAAAACAGATTTGCGCTGCAAAGGACGTTCGCTGGCAACGGGCTCGGCGATTGTCCCGCTCGGTGGCGCTTGGCCGACAGGATCTGTTCAAGGCGAACTTGGCGCGCTCGCCACTCAGCCATTCGCTAAAGGAATGGGTGAAGTTGCCGGCGGAAATTACCAAATCAATTTAACATCCAAAGACCTGCAATCCGTTGCCATGGAAGTTTCCGTCCGCGATGCAGGCTTCCGCGATCGGGTGCTGCGTATCAACGCTGCACGATTAACTGGATCGCTTGAGCGTGAAGGTGATGTCTCTAAAATTCTCGGCACATTCCATATTGGGGCCTCCGGCACAAGTGATGGAAAGTTAAGCGTCCTCGTAACCAAGAATGGTTCGCGCACGAATTGGGAAGCAAAGGTTGATATTACCGAAATCGCGCTCGATGACATCCTTGGCCTAAGCCCGCCCGAAACAGATTCTGCAGAAAAGAAAACTTCTGACCCAACAGATACCACGCCCGACCGTTCCCCAGTGTGGGCTGGGCACACGGGCACGCTAGAATTTAACTTAACCAAAGGCACCCTCGGCGAACTCACCGTCCAAAACCTCACCGCTAATGCGACGCTCGATGACAACCTTGCTAAGTTAACATCCTTAACCGGAAAGGTTCTTGGAGGCACTTTGGCGGGCGATGGCAGTCTCACCTTTAATCGAACAGCACCCAGCGGCCCTTACGTGCTGAACTCAACCCTCAGTGTCGCCAATATAGATTTCAAAGAAGTTGCCGCCTTGCTACCAACCATGAAGGGCAACGCAGAAGGGAAAGCGAATGCGCGCATCGGGGTCGCAGCCTATGCACCGAGAGTCAATCAACTCATCCAGCATTTAGCCATCGACCTTGCACTCGATGCGAAAGACGGCCGCGTCCGCATGCCGCGCTCCGCCGCTTCGCTGAATAAAAAAATTGGCGACGTTGCCGACGTCGGCATCGGTATCGCTGCATTAACCGCTGCCCTGGGTAAAGGTCGTGCCGCTGAACAAGCCGCCAAAGTTGCCACACAAGGAACTGCCTTACGCGAGATCCATAAAGCAGTGAGCGATTACCAGTATAGCCGCCTTGAAGCTCGGGCGCAGCGCTTAGCCGACGGAAGCATTAAAGTCACCCGACTAGAAACAACCGGGGCAACACTTTCACTCTCCGCCAAAGGTACAATAACCTCTGAGCCTGGCAAAGAGTTTGCCGACTGGCCCCTCGAAGCATCTGCAGGGTTACGTGGGTCAGGCACCTTAGGTGAATGCTTCACCTCATTGGGTTATGATTCAGGCAATCCTTCAGCAGATGGCCAACGCCAAGGCCCCGCCTTCCTGGCTTCTGGTTCCATCAACAACCTGCAGACGAACTTATTAGACGCCTTAAGGGGTGGCCCTGCCAACGATTCTAGCCCACGCGGTTCACCCACTACCGGTACTCCGAGTGGCGGTGGACTGCTCGATCGCCTTCGCCGTTAAACGATGCGCACCTTCACTGTGATCTTCTGCTTATGTGCGATAAGCATCATAGCGGGGATTGGTGCATTAAGTTTCGGTCGCGGCGGTTTTAGTTTAGGCGAAAACGGAGAGCTCTTCCTTATTCGTCTACCGCGAATCCTGGGCGCACTGACTGCAGGATGGGCTCTGGGCATTGCGGGTAGTGCTCAACAAGGTCTTTTCCGAAATCCATTAGCCGACCCTGGACTCACTGGAGTCTTCGGTGGAGCCATCTTAGGCGTCACCCTCTTGCTCGCGTGTTCCGCTGATTTTGCATGGAATCATGCATGGGCTATGCCAGCGGCTGCAGCCTTAGGATCACTCGCCGCTATGGTTTTATTAATTTCCTTTGGACGATACCAATCCACCAGCGGATTGCTCTTGGCTGGACTAGGCATCAATGCGCTCACTGGCGCGGCCACGCTCGCCATTACGACTTGGGCGGAAGGTGCACGCAGTAGCATCACCACCGCACAACTGGGAAGCTGGTTAGGCATGCTGACGCTTGAAATTACCGTCGTGCCGGCATTTTTGGCAGTCGTCGCTGGCGCGCTCCTACTGACAACCGCTAAAGACCTCGATCGATTGGCTCTCGGGGAATCTGCCGCCCAACACTTAGGAACAGATACGCGAAAAGTTTTCCTGCGACTGGCAGTACTAACCGCGCTGGCTGCGGGCGCAGCGACCTGCCTTTGTGGGCAGATTGCCTTTGTTGGCTTACTTGCGCCCCACCTAGCCCGCGCCCTTGTCGGCGCTAATCATCGCTGGAGTCTGCCGACCGCTGGCCTGATTGGATCCATTTTACTTCTCGCTGCGGACACCGCAGGTCGGACCTTATTCGCTGAACGTACACTGCCTGCATCCGCAATCATTGCACTTATTGGCGCGCCTGTTTTTATTTGGTTAGCGCGTCGTCACCATGGCTAACGTTATCGCAAGCCTCTGCGGCACGACCGTTTATCTAGGTAAACACCAAGCACTCAGCCAAGTGACAATGGCAGCCTATGCTGGTGAAGTGCTTGCCATAACCGGCCCAAATGGTGCGGGTAAATCGACTTTACTACGCGCACTCGCTGGGGACTTTAAAACAAACGATACTGTGCGCCTGGGTACAATCGACCCTGCACATACACCGTCAGCCGTTCTAGCAAAGCAGCGTGCTTTTCTTGAACAATCAACATCCTGTACGTGGAATTTCACCGTCCGCGAAGTTGTCGCACTCGGCTCAGACCTCGACAGAGCAGACCGCACACTCTCAAGCCTTCACCTTGAAAGCTTTGCTCGGCGCCTATTGAGTGAACTTTCTGGCGGCGAACAACGCATGGTACATTTCGCGCGCTGTCTCGCTCAACTTTTTGAACCTGTAGGCAAATTACTGCTCCTGGACGAGCCGACCTCTTCACTCGATTACAGGCGCGCCCAGTTAATATTGAATAGCGCCAAAACATTTGCCCAAGCTGGCGGCACTGTGGTGATGGCCGTACATGACCTATCGCAGGCCGCGCAGTCTGACCGCGTTGCCGTGCTTGCTGACGGACGTCTTGTCGCCATCGGAAAACCCATGGAGGTGCTTACCCCAGATGTAACGAAGCAGGCCTGGGGTGTCGGCATTTCGGTCATTCGCGACGCAACAGGACGCGTTACTGTCACTACCGAGTCTTAATTAAGATGATTTTATTTTGCGGCAGGCAGAGTGTCTGCGGGTGCTCCCCAGAGAAAACTATGTCGTGCCGCAATCACTGCACCATCGGGACCTATTAAACTGATCCTCCATGCGACCGGGTGCCAGCGAGCGGGAGGCGCATCTTTGCCTGTAAGGGCAAGTTTGTATTCACCAAAGAACCAGCCAGGGTGAGATGTAATCGGAAACTCGCGCACGGACGGCGCAACGCCTTCCTTGGTCACGTACTCAACGCGGAATTTTGAACCAGCGACAACGTCGACAGAACGGTGAAGGGTGATGGCGAATTCATAACCGACTTTGGATTTTGGATCTGTCCGAAAAACTGCGTCGGGAGAATCGTCGGACGGTGTTTCAAAAAATGTATCGGAGACGCGTTCAACGGCTTTGGCCGCGCGATAATTTTCATAGACGCGACTAATACCTTCCTTCTCGTCCAACTCGACGGGAAGGCTGGCGCAACCTGCGAACGCCAGGGCGAGCAGGACGGCCGCAATTCGGCGCAGCTCCATGCGCGCCCGTGTGCTCACTTCTTGGTAGTTTTTTTCTTCGCAGCCGAGCGAGCCGACTTGATACGTGCCTTGACGCGCTCGAGATAAGCACGACGACGACGACGCTTAATGACTTTATTGAATTGCTGTCCCATGAGGCATCAAAGTCTCCCGAGGAGACTTATCGGGTCAAGCCCAAGGGAGAGGGTCTAAAAGAGGGGGTAAGAGGGGGGTAAGGTGACTAAGGTTTGACAGACGGGGTGTGCTCTTGTCTTTCTTAACCCCTTCCGCACTGCCCGGTAGCTCAGCGGTAGAGCAGGTGACTGTTAATCACTTGGTCGTAGGTTCGATCCCTACCCGGGCAGCCAGGAAGACTCTCTTTATACTATGTATGCCCCACCCCACGTGGCATCGTGGTTAACACAGCCCATTAGAAATGGCTATAGGGGCAAAAGGTGATGACCCAAACCTTGCCTGATGGAGTCGTCCGCATTTCATCAAGACATGGACAGAGCCGTCCGACTCACTGGTATCACCCTTGCCCTTCTTGGGTGGATTGTGGCGACGGGCTTGGCGTGGGACGGACTTCAGTTGGCTGCTTGGGCTAATATGGCCCGTGTTAATGCACAGACGATGTCTTCGGAGTCAGCCATTCAAAAAGCGCTAACGGGTGCACCGTGTAAACATTGCCTAGCCGTGCGCGAGGCTCGCAAAGATTCAGAGAAAAGTTCGCCGACAAATTCGATTACCCAAAAATCTGTTGGAGACTTGGCCTTACTTCAGGAATTTATATTTTTAGCCAAACCGACGAACAAAGACGTTTTTGGAATTATGCGTCCGAACGAAGTCTGTGTCTGGTTTGAAGTACCAGTGCCTCCGCCCAAACGTTTAACGTCTTAACCAACCTTGTGCGGAGGCTCCGCACGTTTGGCGGATAATAAACCCTTTACCTGTAGCCCAACGGCAGCAGGTGGCGCACCTGCACGCAACCGCCCGTGTGGTTGATGCGCCAACAATACACCTATGAAACTTCATATCCTTACTTCTCTCACACTGCTTGCGGCCTCCTCCCTAAAGGCGTGCCCTTGTGGCTGCACTCAATGTCCTGTCGACACTTCACAACTTCAGTTCAATCCTACTCAACGAATATCTTTTGAGGTACGTGAGGATTTAATTAAGCAAGACAAGCGGACTCATAACGCGGGTGTCGATTTTACCGTCGACCATCGCATCACGACACTCACCACAGAAATGCGCGTTGGTGACCTTCGCTGGTCACTGTCGCTGCCCCGCGTCGAACGGATCACACGTGAAGCGACGTCCACAAAGGTCGCTGGCTTGGGTGATGCACTTGTGCGAGTACGTATTCCTACGGAGCACTTCGACGTCATTGCCGGCATCAAGTTACCAACAGGTGCCAGTGATCAAGCTTTGAGTGCGCCGCGGCGTTACCTGCAACTGGGAACAGGCTCAACGGATGTCTTACTGGGCATGCGCAGTGAGCATACATGGTCGGAACAAACAAATAGTTATGTGCAACTCAACGCCCAGAGTGCAGTCCTCAGTGACCAACACTTCCGTCCAGGAAGAAGCATTGGTTTATCATTAGGCTTTCAGCAAAAAATCACTGATGCGTTCGCGTTCGCGGTTCAAGGCGACGTCATACGACAGTTCCGTGATATGAACACGATGCATGCGATTGATAACAGTTACGCTGAAGATGCAGAGTCTTCGACGCTCTCGACTTCAATCTCACCCGGTTTCATCTGGAGCCCACAGCCTACAATCCGAGCATTCATCTACCTAACTGAGCCACTAAAGACGAGTAACTACGCACAGACAGCTGGAGAAACAGTCAACCCAATGCACGCCTCGCGCATCGTGTCGTTGGGCCTTATCGTACAGTTCTAAGTAAAAAATAACGTAGGCAAGGAAGGGCTAGACGTGAGTCTGGCCCTTCCCTCTGTCGCAAAGATACCAAGATTGAACGCTGGACAGCCGAGAAAGGCGGGGTTTGCTTATGTGTTCACATGCACTGGACCCAACTCCCTGACACTCCGAACGCACCAGGCTTTGGCGGAGCATTTGCAGGAACTCATAGCGAAACCTTGTTAATGGGTGGAGGATCCAATTTTCCAGATAAAGCTCTGTGGGATGGTGGCGCTAAAGTTTGGCATGATAGCGTGTTCATGCTGACAGCGGGCGCAAAGGCTTGGAAAGAAGTTGGTAAGCTACCTCGCCCCTTAGGCTACGGAGCATCTGTCTCTATTCGACAAGGCTTGTTGTGTCTCGGCGGCGCCGACGCAGTCCGTCACTATAACGACGCCTTTGTACTTTCCGTTGATAACGGAAAATTACATATCGACAGTTTCCCTTCCCTGCCTCGCCCTTTGGCTTATGCCGCCGCCTCACTTGTCGGCAGTAAAGTCATCATTGCCGGCGGCACAGATCGCCCCGAAGCCACTTCTGCTTCCGCAACCGGCTACGTCATTGACCTCGCAAATCTAAATGCCGGCTGGAAAGAATTGCCTGCCTTTGGAGGCGCTGGCCGCATGCTTGCCCAAGCCGCCGGCACAAAAGATAATTTCTTCTTATTTGGCGGTGTTGCTTTGAAACCAGGCGTCAAAGGTCCCGAGCGCGAATACCTTCAAGACGGTTACGCCTTCCGACTCGGCAGCAAAGAATGGCGTAAGATCGCTGACCTACCGCACCCGGTCGCTGCCGCAGCCACACCCTGCCCAGTGGTTGGCCCAATCGTTGCACTCATTAGCGGCGACGACGGCTCGCTGGCAGGTAAATTTGAACCAGCCAAGCACCCCGGATTCGCAAAGGGCATTCTCACTTACGATACTCAATTTAACGCTTGGGCAACTTCAGGTGAGGCGCCCGTAGGTCGCGTCACCCTGCCCTGTGCTAAATGGAACGGTGGATTTGTGATTTTGAATGGCGAATTGAGCCCTGGCGTACGGTCTCCACAGGTTTGGCACGCGACAGCTTAAGTACGCGGACCCTGCTTTGGCGTTTGAGCCTTTCTTTAAAAGGGACTTAATCATGACACCCCATGAGACGTCGCATCCTGACATTACTAATGATGAGTTATGCCTGCGCATTTGCGGAGGTTCAACTCGAGCGTGGCCAAGATCTTCTTCCTTTTCCAGATTCTGCTGGTCGTGCGGGCATGGCCGCAGCCACCGTAACCCTTGAAGACAAATCACAGGGCATCTTAATTGTTGGTGGAGCCAATTTCCCCGGACGTGCCCCATGGGATGGCGGCGAGAAAGTTTATTACTCTGATATTGTACTGCTACGTAAAGTAGATGGAGCATGGACGTGGCTTAAGGTCGGCAATCTGCCAGAGCCTGTCGCCTATGCTGCTTTCGCTCCGTGCAAAGAAGGTCTCGTTATTGCTGGAGGCGTGAATGCATCCGGTCACTTGAAATCCGTACGGGTAATTAGTGCGAGCGGTGCTGTCCACGGACTGCGCCCCCTACCAACACCCTTAGCCTACGCTGCCTCGACGGTAGACAATGAGCGCTTGATTGTTATCGGCGGACAAACTGCCCCCGACGCTACTCAAGCAGATACATTCTTCGGTATACTCGACCTCAAAGACCCTGC
>CAIYUD010000082.1 GCA_903929325.1 uncultured Opitutia bacterium
CCGTTGGTAACCCATGCGAGCGATGAGCGCGTGCCTTCAGAAACATTACCTTGTGCATCCAGTTGTACGCCTTCCGTTCCCGCGGCTACGCCCAAGGATCTTAGCTCGATGGTTGCCGCTAATGAATTCGCCCAGGGCGCAGACTTTGGTCGAGGCAACCATTCAGGGGTATCACGAATCGTACGAAGGTTGCGCAGGATAAATGTTGATGGCGAAGGCATGAGGCTGCGCGCACCGAGTTCTTCCACGCCACTGCCAGTGGCTAGACGCAAAATTGAATCACCGACCGCAAGGCCTTCGAGGGCATCCTTCCACGCGCGGCGATCACCTGAGGCCAGAGGCCCGCGAGACAATGATTGGTGCTTCATGCCCAATCCTAGGCGCGCGAGATGATCATCGAGGCACTCGATTGTTTTTTGACGGTAAGCGAATGTTTCGAAAAACTGTACGCCCGCAGGGAAGGACCCAGGCAGTGTGTCGCCGGGCACACACGCTCCATTGCGCCAGACATAACTCATGATGCCAAGGCGCGAGCGAGGGCGACGCGCAGTGCGAGGGCTTTACGTAAAGACTCGGCGTGCTCTCGGTCAGGAATGGAGTCGGCAACAATGCCTGCGCCTGCCTGTGCAAAACATCGACCCTGAGTGAGTATCAGTGACCGGATAATAATATTAAGGCAGAGGTCGCCGGACGCGCTGATCCAGCCAATGGAGCCTGTATAGAAACCGCGTGCGACGGGTTCTAGTTCAGCAATCACTTGCATGGTGCGAACCTTGGGCGCGCCGGTGACAGTGCCGCCCGGAAAGAGCGCCCGGATAATTTCGGCAGGGCCAGCCGTCGTGGCACGTTCGCCTTCTACCTGTGAAACCAGGTGGATGACGTGCGAATACTTCTCGATCGTCATGAACTCGGGGACGCGCACGGTGCCTGGGCGGGAAACTCGCCCTAAATCATTCCGCAATAAATCAACCAACATTAAGTGTTCGGCGCGTTCTTTCGAGTCACTCGCAAGTTCGGATGAGAAAGCCTGATCGATATCTTCTGTCCCTATAAACGGACGCGTGCCTGCAATCGGACGTGAAGAAAGTCTTGTGCCCAGTGATTCAACTAAAAGCTCGGGCGATCCACAAGCGAGCGTGATGCCGGGCATTTGCACATAGCCCATATACGGTGAGGGATTGGTTGCTCTGACAGCTTCATACAAACGCAGCGCGCTAGCGGGTGCAGGTAATTCAAGACGCGTCGAGAGGTTGACCTGATAGGTATCACCTGCGGCAATCAACTCTTGGGTCCGCACAACTGCCTGAGCAAAGCGCAGGGCATCAAGTGATTCGCCAAGCACAGGTGCGGGCTCGCCAGCTGCCGCGAGTGCTGGAGCTGGCTGTGTGCAGGCATGATCCCACAGGCGCGCCAGACGTCGTGCTTTCTCCGCGGCTGCAAAATGTCCCGCACCATCAGCCTGCGCAGCGTCGACTAGCACCACAGCAGTGAGTTCACTGGTTACGGCATCATAGACAAGCGCCTCGGTCGCTTCGAGAAGGACGGCGCGCGGAAGTCGTAACTCGTCCGGCACTGCTCGCACGGGTTCGAGTTCACTCGCGAGTTCGTAACCGAGCGCAACTAACAAGCCGCCTTGAAAGGCAGGCCACCCTGCGATCCGTGGTGCACGGTGCGCTTTGACCCACGAGCTAATGGCATCGAGCGCACGGGTGCGCGGCAGAGATTGTGCACCGCCATCTTGATACATACTGGCGATTCCTTCAGCGTCGAAGCGCCAAGCACGGTGAGCATCAGGTACAACAACTGTATAGCGTCCGGTGCGACCACTCTCGAGCACGGCACAGTGGCGCCCAGGCAACAATGCTTCCCAGCTCACAGGTAGTTGTCGTGCTGAAAATCGCGCGAGGTACGGGAAGCGGGTCCAGCCGTCGCCCGCCGCGACCCACTCCGACAGAGCAACCTCTTTGTCTGGGCGTGGTAAACCAATCATGCTGCGGGAAGGTTAAGATTATAGCCGACGAAATCTGTACCCGAAAGAAGTGTGCGCGCTTTTTCTAAGGTGATGCCATAGACGTGCAGTTCCTGTCGCGAGCCCTTCGAAACAACCGTAATGCGCAACCCACCCGGGAGCGGCATCACCTTGATGGCCTGAGAGCGCGCGCGGATACCAGCTTCGATCATACCACGCGAAACGCG
The DNA here is from genome assembly GCA_903929325.1 of uncultured Opitutia bacterium. GTDB lineage: Bacteria > Verrucomicrobiota > Verrucomicrobiia > Opitutales > UBA953 > UBA8828. The sequence goes on from CAIYUD010000082.1 coordinate 2,197, forward strand.
GCCATGTTTCTCGAGCAACTTAGCAACTGGGATGGCGGCCTCAATCAGCGTCGTGTGTGCACCAGCCCTGCCCTTTGCTCGTGCCATCTCAAGCGATTTCCCAGCGGTAAGGATGTTTGGAAAGCAACTTGTGGCCGGTCTTGGTAACCACGGCAACGTCTTCGAAACGGCAACCGCCGAGGCCTGGATAATACAGGCCTGGCTCGATGGTCACAACGTGGCCTGGCAGCAGAGGCTTTTCGTTACGGAACGAGAGTGAAGGCTCTTCGTGGACATCGTACCCAAGGCCATGTCCGAGACCGTGGAAGAAGCCGACGTAAGTGCCCTTGCGATTTTCTGTCACATAGCCTGCCTCTTTGATAAAGTTAGATGCGGCAAAATAAACCTCTGCCCCCGTAGCGCCTGCACGGAGAGCTTTCAGCGCAGCTCGGTGCGCACCAAATACGGTTTCAATCATGCGTCGGCGCGCAGGCGATGCCTTGCCCTTCACATAGGTGCGCGTCATATCGCCATAAAGTCCTGTGGCGCGATTTCTGGGGAAGATATCGACGACGATGGGCTCGTGCGCACGCACCGGTCCGCTACCTGCACAGTGGCAATCAACCGCTTGATCTCCAGGGGCAATAATCAACCCATGATCATTCATGCCTTCGGCATCAGAGACGGCTTTGTGTACCTCTGCATGAAGCATTTCTGCGGTCAGAACTTTTCCATTCCAGTGAACGAATCCTTTTTTAATCTTCGCGGCACGGAGAATGCGTTCGACTGCTGCAAATCCAGCGGATGAAGCTCGGTTGCCTGCAGCGATTCCAGCTTGCTCAACTTTCGTCTTAATCGCGCGCTGTGGAAAAATCTGCGGTGAGCTGCGCTCATCGCGTCCCGTTCCTGGGAGAGATAACTTTAAGCCGCCTGCCTGCAAAGAGACCCATAGACCTGCAGGGAAGTCATGCGGTACAGTGAACGAACGCACGCCATGTTGCCGGGCAGAATCGATGATGGCTTCGACCACACCCGCTTTGGGATTCTTCTTTCTTAAAGTCGTGATGATCTCGGTGAGGTTCAGGATGACGTCGAAATCGGATTCATGTTTTGCCCTCCCAACTTCTAAGAGGGGCAGGATGCCGATTTTTTTACCTTTAGCAGAAAATGCCGGGAAAGGGTCGCCTGCGTGGAATTGCGAGAACCAGCGCATATCGGCCGACGTCGTCGGTGCTGCGAAAAGAAGTACGTCTGGACCTTTATAAGAAGCCATAGTGTAGATAGGGTGAAACTAAAGACTAAGGTCCCACAGAGGTGAAGGGGGAAGTTAGCGGAGGGGTAGTGCACGACGCGCCTACGGCCCGACGATACGCTACGCTGAAGATCGGTGACTTGGTCACCTTGACGACTCGCCTCCAGCTCGACGAAGGTTAGCACCACCTTTTAGCGTCAGATCTTCCTGCTTCCCGTTTGCTCCTTCCTGCTCGGCGTTAGCCGTCTCCTCGTCAGCGTAGCGTCCCGTCAGCGCAGCGTCCCGTCAGGCCGCAGGCCGTATCGTCTGCGTCAGGCCACTTACCAGCTTCATTGGCGTTGACCGAAAGGGGGTGGAACGTGAGGATGCCAACGGTCCGCGGGTATCGTTCAGTGGTAGGACCCCACTCTTCCAAAGTGGTGACACCAGTTCGAATCTGGTTACCCGCACCCTCTTTTCGTTCACCGTTAGCCGCGCCCTGTGGCTGACGGTGACCTAAATGGATTTTGTGCGGGCCAGCTTGCCGTCCAAGTAAGTCTCGCCTGCACGCGCAATGTCTACGTCAACGAATTGACCAACGAGCGACAGATCTCCGTCAAAGATAACTCGGCGCTCATTTTCCGTACGGCCCGCTAGCCGGCCGCCCTTGCGATTCGGTCCGTCGACTAAAACTCGTTGTACAGTTCCCACCTGTCGCAGATTCCCGGTCGTCGACTGCATGGCGAGTTGCTGCTGTAAGCGGAAGAGGCGCGCTTCTTTAACGTCAACCGGCACCGTATCTCCCAGCGGTTCTGCAGGCGTTCCTGGCCGCATGGAGTACTTAAAGAGGAAAGCTTGTTCGAAACCTATTTCGCTAAACATCGCTTCCGTTAAAGCAAAGTCCGCATCGGTCTCGCCCGGGAAACCAACGATGACATCTGTTGAGAGCGTCATGCCTTTGCGGGATGCACGAAGTGCCGCAGCCAGTCGACGAATACGTTCTGCAAGGTAAGGACGTCCCATTGCGCGCAAAATCTTATCGGATCCACTTTGGAAAGGTAAGTGAACCTGGGCGCACAGTTGAGGAATCTCGGCGTGTGCCGCGACTAAGTCTGGACGATAGCCGATAGGATGACAGGCCGTATAGCGAATGCGCTCGATACCAGGAACTTCGGCTACAGAGCGCAGCAAGCGAACAAAAGGGCTGATGCCGCCTTCGGTACGGAAACGCCCCCGGCCATATTGATTTACAATCTGTCCCAGTAAGGTGACTTCACGCGTGCCGTTTTCCGCCAAGGCGCGCACTTCGGCGAGAATGGATTCGGGTGAGCGCGAACGCTCGGGTCCACGCGTTTTGGGTACGACACAATAGGCACACTTCATGTCACACCCTTGTTGAATGCTCACATAGGCGGAAACTTGCCGTCCATCGTCCCTCCCCGGCAACGCATCTTCAAAACCCTCTTCATGGGCTGTGTCGACATAAGCAACGGGCGTTGGTGCCGCGAGTCGCTGGCTGAGATAGTCAGGGATGTGACGCAGGCGCTGTGTGCCGACGATTAAATCTAAATCGGGCAAGCGTTCTAAAAGTTCGGCTCCACGATTTTGCGCCATGCAACCCAAGATGCCGACAAACTTGGCGCCTTTGCCTTCTCGACGAGCGCGCAACAGATGGTCAGCTTTTCCGATAGCTTTCTCTTCAGCCAAACCGCGGATGGAACATGTGTTGATTAGAATAATGTCAGCCTCCGCTTCGTCTGCCACGAGCACGTAACCTTTTGAGCGCAACAAAGCACCCACGCCCTCGGAGTCGCGCTCATTCATCTGACATCCATAAGTGCGTATGTGAACGCGGTGCATACGTGATAGGGGCTAGAGCCAGAGCGGTAAGGGGCAAGCGGGAAGGCACGAAAGTGTGCTAAAATAAAATAGCCCGGTCTCCCGGGCTATTCAACAATGCCGTCGGCGTTAAGCGATCGCCGCAGGCTGATAGCGGAAGACTTGCGGTGTAACGCCCGGGCTTGGTAGCGGGGTAACACGACGGAATTCTCCAACCGCCTTATCCCACCGCTTCACGAGGGCAGCAGCATGCGGACTTCCGGTGACTTCCGCGTGGTGGGCGACCAGAGACTTAAGTGCAGCAGACTCTTCTGCTTCCTTAATCGCTTCGAGGCTAACCATCTCGGAGTTAAAGAGATCATCGAGCTTGCGCTCAGGGTCCCAAACGAAAGCGAGTCCGCCTGACATACCGGCCGCAAAGTTTCGTCCCACAGGACCCAAGACAACTACCGTGCCTGCGGTCATATACTCGCAGCCGTGATCACCGACGCCTTCGACGACGGCAGTCGCACCTGAATTACGAACGCTGAAGCGCTCGCCTGCTCGGCCCGCAGCAAAGAGCGATCCGCCCGTCGCACCATAGAGGCAGGTATTGCCCATGATGATGTTCTCGTGCCAGGCGAAGGTCGTATCAGCAGCTGGACGGATAATAATTTCACCGGAGTTCATGCCCTTGCCGACATAGTCATTAGCTTCGCCAATTAGACGAAGGGTCATGCCTTGTACGCAGAAGGTGCCGAAGGACTGACCGGAACTTCCCTCGAAGGTTAAATCGAGAATGCCGGGTGGGAGCCCGCGATTGCCGTGGATGTAAGCAATCTCGCCCGCGAGACGCGTGCCCACGTTGCGGTGTACGTTGCGAACTTTGTAGGTCGCCTTGAAAGGATGCGTCTTATGGACGAGCACGTGGCGTGCGTCTTGCAGAATCAAATCATCGAGACAGAGCTCGTGCCCGGGAGAATTATTACGCTCTCGGGTGTGAATGCGCGAAGCATCGCCTGAAGGATCAGGGTTAAAGAGCAATCCGTCTAAGCGAAGTTTCGCCGTCTTCGGGTTTTCTGCATCCGGGACGAATTCGAGGAGCTCGGTGCGGCCGACAATTTCGTCGATCGAGCGCTTGCCAAGTTTCGCAAGGATGACGCGCACGTCTTCCGCAACTGCATTAAAGAAGTGAATGACGTTCTCGGGTTTGCCGCGGAACTTCGCCCGGAGGTCATCGCGCTGAGTGGCGACACCCACAGGACAGGTGTTCAGGTGACAGACGCGGAACATCGCGCAGCCCGCAGCGATGAGTGCCGCTGTGCCGAAATTAAATTCTTCGGCGCCAAGAATCGCAGCGATGACAATGTCGCGGCCAGTCTTCATGCCACCATCGGTGCGCAAGGTGACACGACTACGAAGGTCATTCATCATCAGAACTTGGTGAGCCTCGGCGATGCCGATTTCCCAAGCAGAGCCGGCGTTCTTAACCGACGAGAGTGGCGAAGCGCCCGTACCGCCTTCGTGGCCAGAGACCAGGATAACGTCGGCATAGGCTTTCGCTACGCCGGCGGCAACCGTACCAACGCCCGAGCAAGAGACGAGCTTCACGCAAATCTTCGCACGAGGGTTGACACACTTCAGGTCAAAGATGAGCTGCGCTAAATCTTCGATCGAGTAAATGTCGTGGTGCGGCGGAGGGGAAATTAGGGTTACGCCAGGAACGGAATAGCGCAGGGTCGCAATCAGCGGCGAAACCTTGTGACCAGGAAGTTGGCCACCTTCACCAGGCTTAGCGCCTTGGGCGATCTTGATTTCAATTTCTTTAGCCGACGCGAGGTACTCAGCCGTCACGCCAAAGCGACCTGAGGCTACTTGCTTGATTGCAGAGTTAGCATTGTCGCCATTTTCGAGCGGACGGAAACGACGTGGGTCTTCGCCGCCTTCACCAGAATTTGATTTACCGCCAATACGGTTCATTGCGATAGCGAGACACTCGTGAGCTTCTGGCGAAATCGCACCGAGCGACATACCTGCAGTGGTGAAGCGTTGCCGAATTTCTTTGGCAGACTCGACTTGATCGAGCGCGATGGCTTCTTTCGCAAAACGGATACGGAGAAGATCCTTAATGGTGACAGGCGCGTGTTCTTCGGAGGCAGTCTTCCAATCAGCCCAGCCAGCAGCATCGCCGCCAGATTTCAGGAACTTACCCATGCCAGCGACAACCTTCGGGCTCCAGCCGTGGACTTCGCCGTCGCCCTTCTTATTGACGAGGTACCAGCCTTCGTTGGAGAGCTCCGCACCACCCGCAGTTGGCCATGCGCGCGCGTGACGACGTAAAGTTTCGCCCGCAATGTCTTCGTAGCCGACGCCGCCAATGGGCGAAGGTGTGCCTGAGAAACAGTCGTCGACGACTTTGTCGCCCACGCCAAGCGCCTCAAAGACCTGAGCGCCCTGATAAGAAAGCAGCGTCGAGATACCCATCTTCGACATAATCTTGAGCAAGCCCTTGCCCGCAGCCTTGCGGTAATTTTCGCAAGCTTTGGCGAGGTCGACTTTTGGATCAAGTTTTCCGCCTGCGTGTAAGTCGCGAAGAATTTCGTAAGCTAGCCAAGGGTATACAGCGGTCGCGCCATAACCAATCAGGCAAGCGAGTTGATGAACGTCGCGAGCTTCACCGGTTTCGGCAACAATACCGCAGCGAAGACGTAAGCCTGCACGAACAAGTGCTTGGTGGACAGCTCCCACGGCAAGCAACATGGGCATCGCAGCGCGGTTTGCATTCGCCGAACGGTCAGAGACAACGACAACACGTGCACCTTGGTCGCGCACGGCTTTAACGGCGACTTCTGCAATGGCACGTAAAGCGGGCTCGAGGCTGGCTGGCCCTGCATTGACAGGGAAGGTGGCGTCGAGCTGGACGAGTTTGTCTGCAAAATGCGCAGGGATCTCTTCGAACTCGTGCGGCAAGAGAACCGGTGTGTCGACCTGCAGGAAGGTCCGCTTGTCTTCCAATGTTTCGTAGATGCCAATTTGTCCGCCGATATAATTTGTAAGCGACATCACCAACGATTCACGAATCGGGTCGATGGGCGGGTTGGTAACTTGAGCAAACAGTTGCTTGAAGTAACTATAAAGGAGACGCGGACGGCGAGAGAGTGCTGCCAGCGGGGTGTCATCGCCCATTGAGCCGAGTGCTTCCATCGCCGTGTTGGCCATGGGTGACAGAATTAAATCACGTTCTTCTAGGTCCGCACCGAAAGCAATTTGGTGGGCGACACTATCCGCAACAGGCGTCGGCACGCGTGCCTTAGACTTAGCGAGTGCGTGCAGGTCACGAACAGCTTCGCTGAGGAAGCTTCCGTAGTCGCGACGTTCCGCAAGGACTTGCTTGCAATCGGCATCTTCGAGGAACTTTCCGTTATTAAGGTCGAGGGCAATCATGCGACCTGGACCGAGGCGACCTGCTTTGACGAGTGGTGAACCCCAAGGGGCAATTAGTCCAGCCTCGGAAGCGCCGATCACTGTGCCGTCGGCATAAACTTTATAACGAAGTGGACGAAGACCATTACGATCAAGGGAGGCGCCGAGGTAACGTCCATCGGTGAAAATAATCGCCGCAGGGCCATCCCATGGCTCCATCACCAGGGATTGATAGTGGTAGAAGTTGCGGACTTTCTCGGGAAGGGAGCCGTCGCTCTCCCAAGCCACCGGCATCATCATGGAGGCAGCGACGATGCCGCTGCGTTTCGCAGGCGGGAGGTCGGCCACTAGTAATTGGAAGGCGTTGTCGAAACTCGCTGAGTCCGACATGTCAGGCTGGATAATTGGTCGGAGATCCTTGTAACGCTCCGCCCACTTTCCAGAGATGTCTGAAAACTCGCGAGCCCGCATGAAATTGCGGTTGCCACGGATCGTGTTAATTTCGCCGTTGTGTGCGATGCAGCGGAAAGGATGGGCCTTCGTCCAGTCGGGCAACGTATTGGTTGCGAACCGTTGGTGGAAAATTGCGAAAGCGGTAGTGAACTCTGGATCCTTTAAGTCTGTGAAGAATTTCCGGACCTGAGGGGCGTTGAAGAGTCCTTTATAGGTGACGGTGCGGCTGGAGAAGGAACAGATATAGAAGCCTTCGATTTTAGCTTCGGATGCACGGCGCTCAGAAACTTTGGTTGCCAAGAAACAACGACGCTCAAATTCGTCTTCGGAAATAACCGAGTCAGCGTCGGCCTTGCAGGCGACAATGGCCTGCCAGATATCGGGGCGTGTCAGCTCGGCTTTTTTACCAAGGCATCCGGGCTCGACAGGAACTTGACGCCACGCAACCAGCACGAGGCCTTCGTTGTGGACGGCTTCTTCGAGAATTTTTTTGGCGTGGGATTGCTGATACTCGTCGCGCGGCAAGAAAATCATCGCGAGCGCGAGGTCTTTATCTTTCGGAACAATTTTGCCTTTGGCCTTAAGGTGACGACGCAGGAGGGCGTACGGAAGTTGCGTGAGCAAGCCGGCACCGTCGCCGGTCACAGCATCGGCATCAATAGCACCCCGGTGGGCGAGATTGCGGAGACCTTCCATGGCCCGATCGATGACGGCATGGGTCTTCTCGCCACGCAGGTTGGCGATGAAGCCGACGCCACAGGCATCGCGCTCCATGTCTTTCTGCCAGAGGGGCGAAGGGTTACGGAAAGTAATGGGCTGCGTCATGGTCGGGAGCGTGCGCGTTGCGGCCGGAAAGAGCCGTCCGGGGGATAAGATTTGAGGGTGCTTGCCCCCCTTGCAAGCGCGTATGCCCCTAGGCGGTCCCGGCTTTTTGCATTTGCCACGCCTACCCCACCCCGCATCCCCTCCATATAGCATGAACTCCGACATTGGCCTTATTGGCCTGGCCGTGATGGGCCAGAACCTCGCCCTCAATATCGCAGACCACGGCTTTGCCATTACCGTTTATAACCGAACAACGGCGAAGACGGATGAATTTATCGCCGCCAACCGCAATACTCCCGGGAAACTATCTGGCTCCAAGACGGTCGCAGAGTTTGCAGCTTCCCTCAAACGACCTCGCAAAGCCGTCATACTCGTTAAGGCAGGTAGCGCCACCGATGCGGTCATCGACGAGCTCGCCAAAGTTTTTGAACCTGGCGATATTATCATCGACGGCGGTAACGCACTTTGGACGGATACCATCCGCCGCGAAAAGGCCCTGAAAGCAAAAGGTCTTCGCTTTATTGGTTCAGGCGTTTCTGGCGGTGAAGAAGGCGCCCGCTTTGGTCCATCCCTCATGCCCGGCGGCGATCCCGCTGCGTGGGCGGAGCTTAAACCCATCTGGGAAGCGGTCGCCTCGAAGGTCGACGCTACGACCGGCGTTGAACGCACCGGCGCAAAACCTGGTAAGCCCATTCAAGGCGGCGTGCCCTGTGTTGCTTACATTGGGCCTGATGGCGCGGGACACTACGTGAAGATGGTTCACAACGGCATTGAGTACGGTGACATGCAGATGATTTGTGAAGCCTACGACTTAATGCGCGGCTTGCTCGGAATGACGCCCGATGAAGTTGGTGCAGTCTTTGAAGAGTGGAATCGCGGCGAGCTGAATTCTTTCTTAATTGAAATCACCGCTAAAGTTCTGCGTCAGAAAGATCCTGAAACGGGCGCCCCCTTGGTCGACGTCATCCTCGACACCGCTGGACAAAAAGGTACCGGCAAATGGACGAGTGCAAATGCCCTCGATATGGGTGTGGCCGCTCCAACCATTGCCGAAGCGGTCTTTGCGCGCTGCCTATCCGCTATTAAAGACGAGCGCGTGGCGGCTGCTAAATCCTTGCGCGGCCCTAAGCCACGCATCACCGGCAAAGTCGATCGCGCCAAGGTCGTCGCACAAATCCACGACGCTCTCTACTCGGCCAAGATTTGTTCTTACGCACAAGGATTCCAACTCATGCGCGAGGCGCAAAAGGAGTATAACTGGAAATTGAACTTCGGTGAGATTGCCCAAATCTGGCGCGGCGGTTGCATCATTCGAGCTAGCTTCCTGCAAAAAATCACGGAGGCCTTTGGCAAGAAGCCACGTCTAGCGAACCTCATGCTGGATCCGTACTTCAAGAAGACCATGCGGAAGGCGCAAAAGAATTGGCGCAAAGTCATTGGTCTTGCCGTGAAACATGGCATCCCCGTGCCAACGCTCGGATCGGCTCTGGCTTACTTCGATTCGTACCGCACGGAGCGTCTCCCACAAAATCTCCTCCAAGGCCAACGCGACTTCTTTGGCGCACACACTTACGAGCGGACGGACAAGCCACGCGGCGAGTTCTTCCATATCGATTGGCCGAATCCCAAGCGTCCGCAAATTAAAGCCTAACCAAAAACCCCGGTCCGCCGGGGTTTTTTATTTGTCGGTGGAAGCTTGCCAGCCACCACCCGTGGCGGCTGCTAGGCGCACCGCAGCTTGTCGACGCTCCCAGCCATAAGCTGCGAGTGTACGACGCGCCAGAAACAGGTCGAGCCGAGCCGAAAGAACTTCAGATTCATTGGTGAGGCCGGCTTTTGCGCGGGCTTCAGCATTGGCTAAGCGCTCGCGAACGGCTTCGACAACTTTGCTGGCAAGAAGTTCTTGGGTCCCAAGCTCTCGTATGTCGACAAGCGCATCGTCGACTTCACGAAATGCGTTGAGCACGGCTTTGCGATAGGTGCCACGGGCGATATCAAAACGTGCCTGAGCCTGTTCGAGCGTGGCATCGTTTCGACTACCTTCAAAAATAGGTAATGTGAGTGTTGGCGTAAGACTCCAGAAACCTGAGGAGCCTTGGCCGACGCGGGATGCGGGATCTGCCTGCCAACCGGCATCACCGATAAGCGTTAGTCGGGGATAATAGTTAGCTCGAGCGGCACCTTCGCGTGCAAGCGATGCGTCGAGCTGTCGCTCAACGGCTTGGATATCAGGGCGATTCAATAAGAGATCGCTAGGAACGCCTGCACTCATTTCAGGCATCACAACAGCAAAAGTTGCTGGACCAGTGAGATCGGTTGTTGTCGCAGGCAAAGTCGTGCCAACAGGCGCACCCATGAGAACGCGCAGGGCATTTTCGGCAGATGCTACTCGGCGACGTCCATCGGCCTCAGCGGCCTTCGCCTGTGCTGCAGCAAGTTTAGCGGCGGAAACAAAATCTCCATCCACAATGCCGGCCTTGAAGCGATTTTCTGTATGCGCTAATTCTGACATGCGCGCGGCGAACTCAGCTTCGAGACAGGCTAAGTTTTCGCGCTGGAGTTGAACGGCAAACCAAGTGCGGGCAACTTCCGCGGCAAGTGACACTTTCGCTGAAGCTTCATTAAGACCTGCTGCATACGCTTCATTGAGAGCAGCTTTAGAAAGCGCGCCGGCATGATTCCATAAATCTATCTCCCATGAAAGCTGAACGCCGACCGAGGTAACACTGCTACGGCGCGGTAAGCCAGGGAAGTTGCGACCTGTTTCAGCGGAGACGCGCTGATCTTGTTGAGCTAGTTTAGCGTCAAGCCGTGGCAATAAATCAGCATCGGTGGCCGTTACGCTTGCGCGCGCCTCTCGAACGCGGGCAGCGGCAATTGCCATATCCGGACTATCTTGAAGCGCACGGGTGATGAGTGCGGTCAAATTTGAATCACCGAAAGATTTCCACCATTCCGATGATGCGCGCTGGCCGGCACTTTCGGCAGACCAATGGACATCCTTTGACAGCACGGTGCTGTCAGGTCGCTCCGACGGATTTGCGCACCCCGCTAGGAGTGCCGCGGCAAAGAGCGCTTTACTTGGAAGCTTCAGGCGAGGCATCGATATAGACGTCCATTTGTTGACCGACGAAAACAGGCCGATCGGCGGGACGGTCAAATTGGTAAATGACTTGGAGCACGCGTGTGTCGACGCGCTCCGCACTTCCGCCAGTGAGTGAGACTTTGGGAACCACAAATGGCTCAATGCGCACAAAGCGAAGAGGGATGGAGTGGTCGGCTTCGCCTGCTCGATTGACCTCACCTTTTAAATAGCCTTTGGCAGGAAGATTCTCGCGCATGCGGGGAGCCATCTGCTCATCAATATCGCAGCGAATCTGTAAGTGTGAAATGTCACCGATAATCACGGGCACCTTGCCGCCGGCACTGACAAACTCACCCACGCGAACGTTGACCTGCAAAACAGTCCCGTCGATCGGCGCACGAATAACCGCGCGCTCAAGACTTGCCTTCGCCAAGTCCGCGCGCGCACGGGCTTCTTGTGCAGCCAAGCGTGCATCTTGCAATGCCGACCCGGAGATAGCGCCGGTTCCTTCGAGAGAAACCATTCGACGCGCTGAGTCTTCAGCACGTGCCGCAGAAGCTTCTGCAACCGCGAGTGCGGGCACGAGTTCACGCGTATCAAGAGTGATTAGCGGGTCGCCTGCTTTAACTTGTTGGGAAACTTTAACGGACACACTTTGAACTACGCCAGCCATGGGCACGCCTAAGAGCGTGTTCTCGGCAACAGCTTCAACTAAACCTGCGGCAGAGAGTAGGCCGTCTTTCGCGCGCACGGCTGGCTGATAAGGTGGGGGTGTGATTGGAGGTGTTTGGCCAGCTTTGGAAGCGAGTTGGATGGCGGCAATCGCGCCTGCGGCAGCTAGCACAATAAGCCAAATGCGCTTAGGGGGGAGTTTCATAAGTTTAGTAAGAAGGTGTTTCGAGTTGGCGGGGGTCGTCAACGACCCGGCTGATGCGACCGTCTTCCATTTCTGCAATGCGGTCTGCAAAACGGAAAATTCGCTGGTCGTGTGTTACCACAATGACGCAGCGCTTGGGTGAATGAGAAAGTTCGCGAATCATTTCCATGACTTTGCCGCCGGTATCTTTATCTAAAGCGGAAGTCGGTTCATCGCAAATTAAGAGGGGTGGCTCATGAACGAGTGCCCGTGCAATGGCCACGCGCTGTTGCTGTCCGCCCGAGAGCGCGGTGGCGGATCCATCTTCGCGTCCCTCGAGGCCGACTTTTGCCAAAATTTCCCCAGCTTTAGCCGCAGCTTCTGCATAAGACGTTCCCTGGATAAGCAACGGCACCATCACGTTCTCACGCACACTCAGGGTTGGGATAAGGTTGAAGGACTGAAAAACGAACCCGAGATTTTTACGACGGAATGCCGTGAGCTCTTCTTGCGTCAAGCCGTCCAAGCGCTGGCCAAAAACTTCTGTAGTGCCTGCATCCGCTCTCAGGGTGCCGGCGATAACTGAAAGTAAGGTTGTCTTCCCGCAGCCTGAAGGCCCGACGAGCATGATGAGTTCGCCTTGTCGGGCTTCGAACTCGACTTGCTTAAGCGCCATCACCGCTGATTCGGCGGGTCCAAAAGATTTATCGACGCCATGGATGCGCACCGCGGTCACAATGTTTGTCGCAGTACTCATATTAGCCGCGGAAGACGGAGGCTGGATCGACTCGGGCGACTTTAACCATGCCGATGAGGGCTGATGTAAAACTAATGCCTAATACGAGTACGAAGGTTGCCCAAAGAATTTGTGGATACATTACAAACGGCGGCATGCCTTTCTCGATCATGCCACGTCCGATAGCCTGTGCCATACCCACGCCTAAACCAAATCCAAGGAGACCCGCCGTCAGCGCCTGCAGGAGGAGCATGCGAGCGAGCACGCCCATGCTTGCGCCCATCGCTTTAATCGCCGCGAAGTATTTCAAGTTCTCGAGAACGAACGAATAGAAGGTTTGCCCAGAAATCGCGATGCCGACAAAAAGTCCGAGCAAGACGGCGGTTCCAAAAGAGAATGGGATGCCAGTGTTTTTCCAGAACCACCAGAAGGTGCTGCGGGCCAAGCTGCCTTCCTTCCAATGCCAGAGATCTGTATCGGACGTCCAGGCCTTCAGTCCGGTTTCTCTTTCGATCCGTAAACGCAAGTCGTCGATGGAGACGCCTTCGCGCGGCTCGACTAAAACATAACTCAGCGCACGGCGCACGTTGGCAGTGTAAGCCTTCGCACGGTCGTAGGTCGTGTAAACAAAAGGCCCTCCGGTAAACGCCCGCTTCACTCGGCAAATACCAACGATACGGGCTTCGGTATCGTTTAATTCAAAGGTATCTCCGATTTGCAGCGGGATTATTTTCTCAGACCCATCGGGCTGTATAACAACGTGGCCGAGCAAGTTGGCGCCCCATTCGTCGACCAAGACTGTATTGGGCAGGCGGAGATCTTCGATATTACCTTGGGTGAGTGTGGCGGGAGCTCCTGCAAACGTATCGCTATCAATGCCAACAAGGGAAATGAGTTTGAATTTCCCGTTGGGCATACGGGCCTGCATGATTGAAGAGTGAAGTGGGGCCGCCCAGGAAACGCCGTCGACGCTCCGAACGCGGCTAACGTCCGTGTCGCGCATCGGCTTAGCATCATTGACCTGCTCAACCTCAGAGTCGCTCACCCAAATAGACGCACGGATGTTGACCATCGGCGTGTACGTCCAACTCATGATGCCGAAGAAGACCGAGCTCTGCTGCGCCATTAATAATGCGGAAAAGCTTAGCCCGCAGAGAAGCATGGCAAGCTTCGCTCGATCCCCAAATAGCATGTTAAGCGCTAGGCGATACATGCTATGGCGTCTCCGTTTCTAAACTTTCTGCTTAAGCCGCAGGTGCGCCGCCAACCATCCAGATATTTTTCAAAGCGGCTGGACCCCAAGGCGCATGGACAGCCCAAGCTGTTAGAAGGAGAAGAACTACGAGGGACCAGAAGGTGATGACCTTCTTCCGGTTGTCGCTGCGGGCGGAGGCATGGGCGAGGCCGACTGCCGCAAGCGCTAGTAATGGGTGCAGAAGGGAAACGGATTTTGGGTAAATCACGCACCAATGGATAGCGCCCAAGACCAAATTGATGTCGATGAGCACCGCAGCGATGCGCTGCAAGACTGGCCGGGGCCGGCTGAAAATTGCGAATAGCAAAACGGTGAGCGCGACGGCAAAGACTAATTCGCCGTAATGCTGATGGATAGTCTTGGTGAGCATGGTCTATAGCGTGAGAGAGACTGCCCGCTCTGCAAGCGTCGTCCGTGATTATCCTTCGCGATCCTCAGGATAAATAAGCCAGAAGAAGCCATTCGCGCAGACCGCGCCGACTAATTGTGCGACAATTAAGCAACAGGCCCAGGGGAGGAACTTCCCAAAGCGGACAAGTTCCGCGAAGAATGCCTGGGCAACGTCCGTATCGGCTCGCAAAGATGAAAAGAGGTCGTGAAGCCCCGAGCCCCATGTGATTGCCGGATTAAAGAATCCAGAAATTCCGCCAAAAGCTGAAATCGACCCGAAGAGTGCGGCGCCGATCGCGAGCGCTGCATAAGTATTTCCAGCCGTACGTCGGGATGTCGCCACCACTAGGATAACGAAGGCCAATAAGAGCGTACCGAGTGTTTCAGCGGTCAGCGCGGAAAGCCATGCGTCTGGAACGCCCGCGCCGACAGCCTCAGCGCGCTCTGGATCATGTCCGACCAGCATCGCAGTGACAAATGCCGCCAGCGATACCGCAACAAATTGCGTTCCAATATAACCTAACATTCCGCCCGTAGTGATTTTTCCGCGGATACGAATGGCCGTAGTGACGGCTGGATTAAAGTGCGCTCCCGAAATCGGCCCGAGTGACCAAACAAGTGCAGCCAGTCCGACCGCAACGCCGAGTGGATTGCCGATCAGTGCAAAGGTTGTGAGGAAGAAGGTACCTAAAAACTCTGCGGTGAATCGATTCATGGAATAAACCCTATAGTGGGCGTCTTGCACTGTCGCAATCCGTACGGCTGGCTCAAGCCCGTTCCTATGAACACACACATGTATATCCCAAAACCACATCAAATCGCCGCCCTTTGCTGGGTGGCCCTCCTCGCACTCGGCCCCGCTCACCTATATGGTGCCAGCAAAGCTACCACACCTGCACCGGCAGACGTCAAAGCGCTCTCCTCGGAAGAAAGCCAGCGCTTAACTGCCGCTCGGCGTATCGCTGCAGATGATCCGGAAGTGGCTGCTGCCTACGAACAGGCCAAGGCGGATAAGGCAGCTGCTCGGAAAGCTTACCTCGATTACAAATCGACGCGTGAACGGGCAGCTTCTTCTGAAAATGCTTGGCGCAGTTTAAGCGACAAGGCGTTAGCAAAAGCAGATCCAGCCGCAGAAGCCCTCGTTGCTAAAGAGAAAGCTGCGTTCCGCGCGCGCATGGCAGCTAGTCGTCCGGAAGCAAAAGCCGGGAAGCACCCCGCAGTTAAAGTCGCTGAAGATGATGGCGACGATGCAGGATCCGAAGAAGGCTCTATCTAAGAACGGTCTCAGGGCAGCCGTCGGCCTACTGGGCCGACGGCTTTTTATTTCACAGTGTTTTGAGACGTGCGAAACTCATCCGCTAATATAGGGTTCTACCCATATGCGTCGTGCGCTACTCCTTGCTTTCGTGGCCGTCCATTGCCTAGGCCACACAATCATCGCGGAAACACGTGTTGCTGCACCTGCGGGTACGGGAATCGTCCGCCCCGAAATCCTCGCAGCATTTAAAGCCTTCCCGAAAGTAAAAGTTCACCAAGACGGTGAATGGCTTTGGGTAGAATCCAACGGGCTTCCCGACCACCCAATGATGATCGGCATCACAAGCTGGCAGCAACAGGTTGCGCTCCCACAAGCGTATACGGGTTCGAACGGCTGGCAAATTCCCATACAGCCCAAAGTCGCTCCCTCACCGATTCCACTACACAACCGTTTCTTGCGCGGGGCGGTTGCTTTGGCCGCAAATGGCATTCCAATTTTTAATCCCCAAAATAACCGGGGCGAAGTTTCGCAAGATATTGGCGAGCTTGATAAATGGGGCGGCCATTGCGGGCGTGGCGATGACTACCATTACCACATCATTCCATTGCACCTGCAAACGACCGTCGGCAAAAGCCTTCCGGTAGCTTGTGCCTTAGATGGTTATCCTGTTTACGGTACAACCGAGCCCGATGGTAGTGCCTTACGGAAATTAGATGACTGTGGCGGGCATGAAGATGCCAAGTATGGCTACCATTATCACGGAACAGGGAAGACACCTTATGTTTTCACTGCCTTCCATGGTGTCGTCACAGAAGCAGAGGGACAGGTGGATCCGCAACCACGTGCGCAACCCGTGCGTGAAGCAACCTCTCCACTACGCGGCGCAGTCATCACTGGCTTCGCGGCAGATGGTGATAATGCGTGGAAACTTACTTATACTGTGGGTGGAGAAACTCGCAGCGTCCGCTACGCCGTCATTGGTTCCTCTATTAAATTTGATTTTGATAACGGTAAGGCAGGTAAAACTTCCGAGACCTATCAACGCAAAGAAGGTGGCGGCAAACAAGGCGGTGGTGCAGGCGCAAAGGATGCACGCCCACCACGTCGAGAACGTTAAGCCTTAACGGCCGCCAGCCCAATCAACTGCGTTCACCAACAAGCGTTGGTAGTCAGCGTTGCTGTGCGCAGGTGCATCGTGCCCAAGGGAAATACAGACGATGCGCGCTTTAGCATCTGGCATAATCCAAACGCTCGGGTGTGTGCGTTTGGTTACTTTGTCAGGGCTGTTCTCAGCAAGAACGACTGCGCCCGATGTCGGCTTTAATTCAATGTGGTAACTCTCGTCGTGGAAGGTGAACGATTTGCCGCTAAGGCCAGCAACGACGGGATGTGTTTTGCCTGTAAGGTTAACCGTCACATCACCGAGGCCGTGGCTCTTCGAGCCGCCTCCAATGAAACGTTCGTTGTATCCAGGTGCACCCTTCCAGTTATACCAAGTCGCCGCATGCAAGGCGATGATACCCTTGCCGCTATTAGCAAAGTCAGTGAGCGCTTTTTGGAATAATTCTTCGCCAAAGTCAGCGCGGTTCGCAGAGAGAACAATGACGTCGGCCTCGGGCAAGAGGCGCGCAGCTTCATCAGCATCGGCAACGCCGATGACTTCCATGTGTTTGGTTGCGCGAAGTGTCTCACCGTCTTGGCCTAAAAAGAATTTCTCGAAGTCATGGGAGCCACCGGATCCCGCAAGTAAGACGCGGAGCTGTCCAGGTTTCTTCGGAGAGAAAGTCACCTTGGGTTGCGCGAGTTCTGTCGTCGGTGGTTCGAGTTCTAAGGTGATGGCGGCAGTTGTTGGCACCACGGTATTATCATGGCTGCGCA
>CAIYUD010000083.1 GCA_903929325.1 uncultured Opitutia bacterium
ATTGGATACGCCCATCGCTTAAAATTGTCGGGGTCATTTCGATGCGCGTCGCATTTTCATCAACTCTCCCGTCGGTAAACTCGCTTCCGCGAAAAATCTTACATTCTTGACCGTCTGTCGTGGTGACAGTGGGTAGTCCGCGTGAGGTTGCTCCGCTCCCGTCCGTCCGAATGTGTGTGGTGAAAGTCGTGATCTCAATTTGGGTCTTACTATCTGCTGCCCAAGCTTCTGTCAGTATCCCGGTTAAGGGTAAGAGGGCGACGGCCGCAAGGATGCCCGCACGCATGGTTCAGCGTGTCCAGAGATCAGTCAGAAAGCGCGTAGCTACCTGACTGATGAAGACGATATTCCAAAAGATTACCTGGAGGCCGAGCGAAGGTCCGAAACCCATCGAGAGAATCTGTGAGGCAGCGCTGGCGACAAGCAGGACAGCGGTGCAGGTGGCGAGTGTGACGACAAGGGTCTCGATGTTTGCAGGCACGAAGCTCGAGAGGGAGGTCATGGCCATGCAAAAGGCGCAGAAGGTTAAGCCGACAGATACTAAGGCAACTGCGCCGATGCCAATGATTGAGCCTTCTTTCGCAAAGAAGTGTTTCGCGGCGAGACGACCGAGGTAGGGGAGTAATACGACCAGCATGGCTACGGCTGCCCAGAACGAGATCGAGCTCGTATCTACTGCGTTACCGAGAATCATTTCTCCGTAATTGCGAAGGGCTCGCTCGAAGGTAAGTGCTTTGGGAAGGACGTTCATCGTGATTACACGGTGGATATCTAGGGTAGATTGTCGAGTTTCAAGGACCGAGGTCGACGTCGACGACGACTTCTGCGGCCGCTTTAGGCGTCACAGACACCTCCTTGGTGTTGGCAACGACGATAATCGGGCCGCCATCCATATGCACTTTTACCCAAGGCACATCCATCATGTCCTGTGTGTCATCAGCAGTCTTAACTGTCGCGAGAGATTTTCCTCCCTGCATGACAGTCACCGTCGTTGGTACGCGTTTGCCTGCTTTGAAGACACGTAGACCAATCACAGATTCTTGCTGTGTGAGTGCGTACTTCCGTCCACCTGCATAAGCATGGTATGCGGTGGTTCGGTTAACCGCAGCAACGGTACGTGACTGCATATTCCAAACGAGAGGGAAGTAGAGACCGGTCGGCGCCCATGAACTCGCATACACCCACGTCTCCGCACGTGCGGGGTCTGCGTAGGAGGCACGTTCTAGGAGCCATCCATGGTTGAGGCCTTGTTTATCGGGGTAATACTCCGTGAACATCCATTCGCCGTCCCAAACTTCTACCCAGTTGTGGTTACCATCGACGGTTACCCATGTGGGTACCCCGGCAATGCGCGCTGGAATGCCGACAGCCCGGAAGGCATCACACAGAAGAATAGAAAGACCCGTGCAGGAGGCGACGCCCTGACGGATGGAGTCGGGTGGACTTTGATTCGCGGCGCGACGCTTCGTATTGTACTCAACCTTTACGATGTCACGGAGCGCAGCGTTGACGGCTAGAATGGCCTCACGACGTGTTTTGCATTTCGCCACAACTGGACGAAGTTTAGCGAGTAAGTCAGCCCGCCAGCTGTCCCTGTCTTCATCGAGTACGGCGTAGGGCAAGACATCATTCAGGAAGCGCCATTCTTCGAGTTCCTTCGCCCACGAGAATTCCTGACGTGCCGCGAGGGCTAGTTGGATATTTTCTTGGACAAAGGCGGGATCAAGTTTTTGAAGGTCTGCACGCGGCATTGTCGCAATTAGAAAGGCCGCTGCATATTCGGAATCTTTCGATGCCGTGATGAGTTTCGCCCAAGCATTACCGGCATCACTACGACCAAAGACTGACTCGATGCGCATAGCCGCACTCATGATGGCTTGGTCGGGACGCGGAATACGCGGATCGGCAGAAGCCTTGGATGAGTCTTGTTGCAGCGCAGGGATGGCGGTGTCTGTCATCGGAACAGGGCATTGTGTGCTCGGTGTTGAGTCTTCAGCGGGCAGAAGACTCGTGAGCGTGAGTAGTAAGAGGGCAGGATAGCGCATTTTAAAAGTTACCGTGTCCACTCTTCGCGCGCCGATACCCAGACGTCGAAGTTGAGTGGACGTTTACCCGTCGGAATCATGCGGTAATGTCCTCCAGACCCTTTAATGAGGGCGAGGCCTGCAGCGACGTCCCAAAGGTTCGTGGCGCACTCCTGGTAGGTATCCGCCGTGCCTTCGGCGACGTAAGCGATAGCCAGCGCAGCACTCCCAATCATTCGGATTTTTTTATAGCGGGCAGCTTCGTGCAGGAAGGCTTTCATCGCTGGGCCTTCTTTGTCTGCAGCGGCTGGAAACCCAGTCATGAGACAGGCATCAGCGGTACGTGTAGCCCACTTGGGCTGGATGCGACGTCCATTGACGTAGCTGCCTTCGCCAGGGACTCCCAAGTATGTTTTATTAGCTGTGAAGTCCCGTAAAACTCCAAGTACCGGTTCTTGTCCGCGCATCAGACCAATCGAGACACAAGTACAAGGTTGATTGCGGAGGTAGTTGTAAGTGCCGTCGAGAGGGTCAACGACCCAGTAGAGTTCTTTACCCGAAGCGTAGAGTGCGGCATCACCCCCGAGTTCTTCTCCAATGATGGGTAAGCCAGAAATCTTCAGGCGATCACGAACCAAGTTTTCAGAGTCTATATCGGCCTGCATTTTGACGTCGTCATCCGTCGTCTCATTGACCCGCCGTGAAGCACCATCAAGGAGCAGGGCGCCTGCTGCTTCAGCAGTGGAGAGGGCAAGGGAACGCAGGGAGTCGAGGTCAGCCATGTCTTCAGCACGCTATGGCACACCCAGGGTATTCGGCAAGCCCATGCAGGCGATTAGGTGGCTGTGGTATAATGGGTATGTTCTTTCACAGTCGGCCCTGACCGACTGAATGACTAACAGTCTTTCGGGGGTGTTCCGGATTCGATTCCAGCCAAGAGGACGAGCCGGCATGCGGAGGATGTCGATGACCCTCCTTAATCCCATCGGCGGCAAAATAACTGCCAAAAACACAATCACGTTCGAACGTAGCAATACGCTCGCACTCGCTGCCTAATACCAGCGATAGGACCTTGAGCCTGACCTACGGCCCGAGATCATCCTAGTTAACGTAGGCGATCCCCTCCTCTGGTCGACATCTCCGGGGTAAGTGAGAAGACGAATAGGTCGGACGGGCGCCCACGCCCAAATCCGGTCGAGATCAATCGTGAGGCTAAGCATGTAGAGGGCCCGTAGTAAGGGCCGGAAGACGCGGGTTCGACTCCCGCCACCTCCACCATTTCGTCAGCTTCTCTGCACCTTCGTGCAGGGAGGCTGGTTGCGTTTACCGGGTTGAATGCTCCGTCGCAAGATGACGTCGCAAAGCATCATTACCAAAATCGTTTTTCAAATCACGCCAGACTGTGTGAACATGATTGGCGTTGTTTTGGGTATTATCCAATTCGATCAAGAAATCGGGTCCTTGAATACGGTAGTAATGACCTTCGCCTTCTTTTAGGCCGCCCATCCAAGCGAATGTTAATTTATTTTTAGGGACATCACGTAATCCCTTAAGTGTGGGTGCACTAAGCTCGCTTTTGAATCGAAGTACAAATTCCTCGATAATCTGCCAGAAGATCGCTTGTTGTGAATCGTCGAGGTCGGACAGCGTAATGCCAACTGGCTGCAATACTTTAGCGTCTCTTGATTGTCCGCTTACGATATCGCTGGGAGCTTTCGCGCCGACAATACCTAGCGTGATTTGTGCACCTTGAAGTGATGTTGCAAGGTCTCGTCCGAGTTTATCTTCCTTTGCGAGTACTTCTAAGCCTAGGTATTTCGGATTTGCCGTGGGTTCTTTTACGCGACCTGGGTTGGCACCCATGAACTGTGGAGTTAGGCCAATAATGTCTCCATTGAGTAGGGTTACTTGGACTTCGAAGTGATGACCTTCAAATCGCCAGGCCCAACTACCACGAGCGCTCGGTGTCCCAAAGATAGTTAAGTAATAGAGTTCTGGGTCGCGCGTAGGCCCTTTGCCTTTCTCGATTTCTTTTAAAACAGAATCAAGTTGTCGGATGGAATTGGCTTTGGTTTCTCCAGAAGCAGAGAGGGTGGTGTGCAGTATTTTGAGGGCCGCCTCAGCCTGGTCTTTGTTCATTTCTTTTAAGGGTAGACCTTTTCTATCTGCGGGAACGAATTTCCAATTAAACCGTTCATCACTATCAAACGGGACACTAGCTTTCGTTCGTTGGGCAGGGTCGAGTTTTGCCAGAAAAGCTTCAGCGTCTTTTGACATCTCGATGCCGAGCTCATGTGCATGGATAGCTGAGGCCAAAAACCAAAGACTTAAAAGGGAGATGCGCATACTAGTCTGACAGTTGACGCCTCCAGTGGTTGCATTCTTTCGGCTTGTGAGCTTTAGGGGGATTGCTGTGCAGCATAGGACAGTACGCGTGTTCACGTTATCACATAAATCAGAATCGCAGTTGAAATAACTTCAACCCGTGCATAGGCATTAGGGATGCAGGGCTATAATCCCACCATGATTCAGGGGCTCGCAGGCACGGCATTAATTGTCGCCGCCGGTTGGTTGCTTGCTGCTTTCGGGTGGGTCG
>CAIYUD010000084.1 GCA_903929325.1 uncultured Opitutia bacterium
CAGCTATGCGCACACAGCCGTCGCTGACTTAATTAAAGATTATCCAGTTTTCGGAATCTGTCTAGGACACCAAATTATCACCCACGCAATTGGTGCTTCGACTTACAAACTTAAGTTTGGTCACCGCGGCGGCAACCAACCGGTTAAGAATAGCGAGACAGATACGGTTTCCATCACTGCGCAAAATCACGGCTTCGCATCAAAACCGGAAGAACTCACAAAATGTGGCGCCATCGTCACCGAACTAAACTTAAACGACAACACGGTGGCTGGCTTACGCTTAAAAGATAAACCCGTGTTCTCCGTACAATACCATCCGGAAGCCGGCCCTGGTCCGAACGACGCGGATAAACT
The DNA here is from genome assembly GCA_903929325.1 of uncultured Opitutia bacterium. Lineage (GTDB taxonomy): Bacteria > Verrucomicrobiota > Verrucomicrobiia > Opitutales > UBA953 > UBA8828. The sequence continues at coordinate 355 of CAIYUD010000084.1, forward strand.
TTTTGCAGCCTTCTACGACATCGTTGAAAAGCACGCGAAGGCGAAGAAGTAAGCCAAAGGCTAAGTCACAAAGGTAAGGACAGGTCCGTTCGCCCTTACCCTGCGCCTGGCGTAATTCTATCCTTTAGCCCGCAAGGCTTTACCCCCTAGTGTCTGCGCATGCTCACCTGCCGTAAAGTCTACGCAGACATTCCTTTTGCTCACCGACAACACCGGCATAGCGGACATTGTGCGCATATTCACGGACACAGTTGGAGCCTAAGCCTCACCTTTGCCTGTAAAGAACTCGACCGTCATGGCTTCGTTGTCGATTTCGGCGGTCTTGGTTTCATCCGTGAATGGATCGATCAAAATCTTGATCACGCATGCGTACTCGGCGCAGACGACCCTGAACTCAGTTGGCTAAAGTCTAAAAACGGTAGCGTTTTCAAATTGCTCGTCATCGATAACGCATCCGCCGAGGGCATCGCGCGCCACCTTCACGCTCAACTCGATCCACTCGTACGAGCTAAGACGGACGGCCGTGGCTGGATTGCTGAGATTGAGTTACATGAAGACAGCCGTAACTCCGTGCGCTTTGTACCGTGACCTATCCTGTCAACGAGACCTTCTTAAGTTGGCAAGGTGAAGGCATCCACCTCGGACGAAAAGCGTTCTTCATTCGCCTCCAGGGCTGCCCAGTTCGCTGCACATGGTGCGACTCTGCTTCGACCTGGCACCCCAATCATTTACCTAAAGACATTCGTAAACTCTCAGCCGATGCACTCGCCGCAGAAGCTGCCGCCGCTCAACCCGAATTTGTCGTCATCACCGGCGGTGAACCTTGCATCCACGATTTAAATGCACTGATTGCAGCACTCAATAAAGTTAAGCTACCCGCACACCTCGAAACCTGCGGAGCCTACCCAATTGCTGCGGGCTTTGCCTGGGTAACGGTAAGTCCTAAATGGAATAAACCCCCGATTGCCGAAGCCCTTGCGCAGGCTAATGAATTAAAAGTTATCGTGGAAGACGCCGAGTCGATTGGGAAGTGGTTGGCGACTTTAGGCGGCGTTTGGCCATGTCCAACGGTCTGGCTTCACCCTGAATGGTCACAACGTGCGAACCCAGCCGTACTCCGGGCAATTACCGATGCCGTTAAGACTTTCGGGGCACCGCTGCGCGCCGGCTGGCAAATGCACAAGCCATACGCAGCAGACTCCCTCGACACACGCTCACGTCCACCTGCGCCACTCGGCGGAGACGCGAGCCAGGGCTACTGATTAAGGATTGTTAAGCGATGTAGTCTGTTGGGTCCTTCACGCCAGCTTTCGTAAAAGCTTCGCGCCGTTCCACACAGGTACCACAACGACCACAGTGACGGTCGCCGCCAACATAACACGACCATGTCAGGTGCAGCGGTGCTTTTAATTCAACGCCGCGCCGGACAATTCTCGACTTATCCCAATCCACAAATGGACGCTCCAGTCGCACGGAGTGCCAATCACAGAGACTTAAAGCCTTATCCATGGCCGCAGCGAATTCTGGCCGACAGTCCGGGTAAATTGCGTGATCACCGCCATGGGCACCGTAAACAATACTCTCAGCCTTGGTCGCAACGGCCCAACTCCCTGCCATCGCCAAGAGCAGCATATTACGATTTGGGACAACCGTGGCCTTCATCGACTCCGCTTCATAATGACCTTCGGGTACGTTCTGGGTGGCATCGGTTAACGCATTCACGCCCATTAAATCGGCAACCGAACGAAGGTCTGCCACTTTATGCTCAATGCCGTAATGAGCGACCACAGCACGAGCTGAATCAATTTCGCGACGATGGCGTTGGCCGTAATCAATCGTGAGTGCACGCACTGTGCGTCCCTCTGACATTAAATGCGCGAGTAAGACAGTGGAATCAATGCCACCCGAGAGAATAAGGACGCTGCTGGCCACAGGACGTGAAGTAAGCGACGAATGACTTGGGACTAAAGACTAAACGAGCGACACCTCGACGGCCGTAAGTCCTTAACTTCAGCCTCAAGTAGTCCCAAAGCGTGCTTCAAACTCTCTGACCGTAACATCCAAGCCAGGGTAACAACGACCGGCTATTGCTAGCGATTCATCTCTAATCGCCTTCGGAATACCCCAGAGCGCTTGGCTAACTGAACCCGTAATCGCCCCGAGCGTATCGGCATCACCACGAATCGAGGCTGCAAAGCGGATCGCAGACTCAAAGTCTTTTGTACCGACGGCAATCGCCATGCATTCCGGGACACACCTTTGACAGGTTTCGTTATATCTATGCGTCCGACGAATCACGTCCAAGTTCGGCAATGGACCGTAGTATTTTTCCGCCATCAACCGTACAGCCTGCGGATCACGCGTCTTCCGCGCAACCCATGTACATGCAGCCGTACACAGTGCCCCCTTGATACCCTCAGGATGACTATGCGAAGGCAGAGCGCTCAACCTAGCATGCTCGAGCACATCCTCTAAATCATCAAATGCCCATGCAATCGGTGCCACGCGCATCGCCGATCCATTTCCGTAAGAATCACGATTTTCCACGCCACCCTCTCTAACCCACTCGGCAAACCCATAACCAAAAGCTGCACTGAGAGGAACGCGGTGTGCGTTCTTTTCATAAAGGGCGACTGACTCAACCAGATACGGGCGGTAATTCTTATCCCCCTTAAGCAGGGCCTGTGCGATTACCCACGTCAGCAGAGAATCGTCCGTTGGCGATGAGTGTTCGACAAATAATTTGAAGTCAGAGCGATCATTGCCGCTGAATTCATGAACCGAACCGATGATATCACCTGTAATTGCTCCAAGCATAAGATGATATATGCCCATAGGCAGAATGAAGGCGATTCTGCAGTCTGTCATACCATCCAAAGCGACGATTTAGACTCTGCGTATCTTTTTCCCTTTCCCCGCCACCCTTTCCATCTTCCACTATGACCATGCCGATTGCCCTCCTTTCTGTCTCTGATAAAACCGGCCTCGTACCCTTCGCCACCAGCTTGGTGAAGCAACACGGCTACAAACTCCTTTCAACCGGCGGCACATCTAAACTACTCCGCGAAGCAGGGCTCCCTGTCACGGATGTCAGCGAACACACTGGCTCGCCCGAGATCATGGAGGGTCGGGTCAAAACCCTGCACCCGAAAGTCCACGGCGGACTCCTCTGCCGGCGCGATTCCGCTGAACACCTTGCCGAAGCCAAAGCCAATGGCATCGAGCTCATCGACCTCGTTGTCGTTAATCTTTACCCCTTCGAGCAGACAGTCGCTAAGCCAAACTGTGAGTTCGATGATGCCATCGAGAATATCGACATCGGCGGACCGTCCATGTTGCGCAGCGCTGCTAAGAACCACGCCTCTGTAAGCGTCGTTACCGACCCAGCTGATTACGACCGCGTGCTCGCCGCTCTCGCTGCACCCGAACAACTCCCCGCCCTACGCCGTGATCTCGCCCTGAAAGTCTTCCAGCGCACAGCTGCCTACGACGCTGCTATCGCCAACTATCTTGAATCACAGTCAGAACCAGGCGCCGGTAATGTCCTCGGGCTTCCTTCACGTTTCTCACTCACCCTGCCCCTTGCCCAGCGTCTACGCTACGGCGAAAACCCTCACCAGCAGGCTGCCCTCTACGGGAGTTTCCATGAAGCATTTGAGCAACTCCAAGGCAAGGAACTCAGTTTCAACAATATCCTCGATATCACC
>CAIYUD010000085.1 GCA_903929325.1 uncultured Opitutia bacterium
GCCCGAGCAAATGGGTAGAGACTGACCAGCAGCCGAGATCATTCTTAGAAAGCAAGGCCCAGAGAGATTCGACGTATCCTTTTTCTTTAACGGCACGTTGGACGTCAAAGTGGTCGCCCCAACAAGCAAGCTCCACGCCATCGTAGCCCATAGCTTTTACCTTCGGCAGAAGTTCTTTCAGCGGTAGATCAGCCCATTGGCCGGTAAAGAGTGTGACGGGACGTGACATGGGGTTGGGGGTATGCCGACAATCAAAGACAGGAACCGGAAAGAGGAAAGCAGGAAGACGCTCAGCGGGTTATCTAACGAAGAATAAGTGCCTTTAAGTCAGCCTCAAGGACTGCATAGGCCGGAGCCAACTCTTTGCGCGGGTTCAACAAACGTGATTCCGGTGCGCAAAATTTCGCCTCCAGAAGAGGAAGGGTGATGCCTAAGCCCGAATGTGCAGCACGCATGGCCGCCCCAAGTGCTGCAGAATCAGGAATTTTAATACGCTGAACAGGTACGCTGAAAACGTCTGCAAAAACTTGTGCGATCGCAGAATTCTCGGAAGCACCTCCCGTTAATCGTACGGCGTGAAGCGCCGTTCCAATCCATCGACTATGTAATCTTAGGTTTAAGGCTTGGCCTTCGACCGCAGCAAGGGCGAGCGACGCACCAACAACAGGGGCGCCCACCAACAACCGGCCAGCTTTGCGACGCGGTGTAATCTCGTCTTGTTCGAGTGGTAGCACTGCAGAGCGTGCAGGTACGGACGCCGACATCGCACGGGCGAAATCATCCCAATCACCTAAGCCGAGTTCGCGGCGCACTGCCTCGCGTGCGAGTGAACCATTGCGAACACAAATTAAACTCATGGTCCCGCCAAGCGGATTACCAAAGGCATGACCAAACCCATCAGGATCCGTACGCACACCGTCAATCGCCGCGAAAAGCGTATCGCTCGTTCCCAAGCTAACCACGATATGACCCGGGGTTGATGCACCCATACCAACTAGCGAGGATGGATTGTCACCAGATCCGATGACTATCTGACAGCGCGGCGAAAACCCATGGCGCAACACCAGCCATTGCGCAGCCAAACCCACAACCGCATCGTTGCGACCAATAGCCGGTAAACGACGCGCCAACTCAGGCGCAGTGGCAGCAAGCGCCTCAGGCGACCACGCACCGCGGGCAAGATCCATTAAGTTCATTCCAGCGCCGTCACCGGTATCAATCGGGGCGTCAACGCCCGCAAGCAGCGAGGTGATGAAGGATGAGACGAGATGCACGCGGCCAGTGCGCGACCAAGCAGCTGGCTCTATTCGCGCGAAGCGTGAGATCTGTGGGCCCGTAAAACGCGGCGTGGGAACAGAACCGGTGAGCTTGGCCACTGCGAGGTCGCCACCGAGCGCTCGGGAAATCCGCGCGCAATCCTCGCCAGTCGAATTATCCATCCAAATGGGTGATGTCGAACGGGTGAGGTGCGGCCGCACGGCCTCGGACCATGACTTGCTAGCGTGGTTACGGTGTAGGTCATCCTGCCAACAGGCATCGAGGTAGACACTGCCGTGCTGCTGGCCAGAAACGGCGACCGCTACAATCGAAGCTGGGTCAATAATCTCTGCGAGACGGTCCAAGGCCAATTGAAGCGCGTCGACCCAAAGTAGCGGGTCGGCATGGACTTCGCCGTCACTCGCACCAGGGATGTAGCCACTGGGATGGCCCCGCTCTGGGAAGTCGGCGCCGAAATTAACAGCGGTGCGTGCAACAATCACACCAGCTTCGGCGTCGATAACCAAAGCGGTGACGCCTTGGGTTGAGAGGTCGAGGCCGAGCACCCGTGCCATCGCTCAGCGAATATACTCGTTAATTAAATTCTCGAGCATCTCTTGCCTACCCGACTCAAGCTTAGGCGAACGAATACCACGAGCGTACTCATCTAATTCAACCAGGCTCATCTTCCGTTTTTCGATTTTGCGGCCGATGACTGTATCCCATGTCCGATAGCGTTGACGGAGCGCCTCATCAAGGCGGCCATCTCGCAAAATAGCATCAGCTATCTGCAGGCCGCGCGCAAAGGCATCCATGCCGCCAATATGCGCATAAAAGAGATCGATAGGCTCATGTGATTCGCGACGGCGCTTTGCGTCGAAATTAAGGCCACCCGTTGTCAATCCACCCATGCGCAGAATGCGCAGCATAATCTGCGTAGTCAGATAAATATCGGTCGGGAATTGATCCGTGTCCCAGCCGAGCAATGTATCCCCTCGATTCGCATCTACAGAACCTAACGCACCTGCGGCGATAGCCACTTCCATTTCATGCTCCATGCTGTGACCCGCTAACGTGGCATGGTTCGTTTCGAGATTTAATTTAAAGTGATCCAGCAAATCATGTTCGCGCAGAAAATTAAGGCAGGCGGCGGCGTCGGAATCATATTGGTGGGTCGATGGCTCGCGTGGCTTCGGCTCAATATAAAGCTGACCCTTAAACCCAATCTGCTTGGCATGTTTGACTGCGAGGTGAAGAAGTTCAGCAAGGTGAGCCTGCTCGCGCTTTAAATCCGTGTTCAGGAGTGTCGCATAGCCTTCGCGGCCGCCCCAGAAAACATAACCTTTCCCGCCCAAGGCATGGGTGGCCTCCAACGCGTGCCTGACTTGGCTGGCAGCATAGGCAAATACATCGACCGATGGCGAGGTGGCGGCACCTTGCGCAAACCTGGGGTGCGCGAAAAGACAAGCTGTACCCCAGAGTAGTTTTTTTCCTGAAGCGCGCTGATGGGCTTTAAGCTCCTTGGTAACACGTGCGAGATTCGCATGGGCGACATCGAGCGTGTCGCCTTCAGGGGAGACGTCTCGATCGTGGAAGCAATAGAAGTCGATTTGGCACTTATCAAGGAACTCAAAAAACACTGGTATGCGGTGAAGCGCGTTATCGAGCGAGTCCGAGCCATCATCCCAGGGCATCAATGCTGTCGGCGAACCAAACGGGTCGCTTAAACCATTCCGCATGACGTGCCAATAGGCTGCCGCAAAGCGTAAATGGTCACGCATCGCTTTACCACCCACCTTAAGACTTGGGTTGTAATGCTTAAACGTCAGCGGGTCTTTAGACCGAGGCCCAGCATATTCAATCCTCGGTACATTTGGAAAATAACTTTTCATAAATGGAAAAGCGCCTTGGGATAATTACTTCTTCTCGACTTCGGCTGCCTTGGCTCGGTTAAAAGCTGCGATGAGGTGCTGGCAAAGTTCTTCAGAAAGTGCGACCGCCTCGGCTTCGATTCGCTCGCGTCGGGCAAGTCGGACGGCGTCCGACTGCCAAATGTCATGCGGGATCATTCGAATCACACCATCAACTTCAACCGCATGCACCTCGACCACATGGATCTCACTACCTGCACCGTATTCGTCAAAAGCCGAGAAATGGTAACCCTCGATGCGGGCTTGGATTAGAGCATCATGCTCTTCGGTCTCAGCCACAACTGCGAGCCCACCTTGCGTAAGCTGATTGCGAATGGTAGCTTCGGTATCGTTACGGGCCCCGGCAACGATGTCATCGGAAGTCACTCTCAGCGCCACGCGCTTCATCCGTGCAAGCTCCATCGAGCGCACACCAGGCGGTGGCAACTCTCTGCCGATTGAAGTAAGCTCTGTCGGCAAAGACCATGATGGCGCTGTTGACCGACCAACCCAAAACCCTGCGATACCTGCAAAGGCAATAAGGCTGATGGTCGCGACATGCTTCATCAATAAAGGGGTGCTTGACCGTGCCCCAGAATCCGCAGGCGGTCAACTACTCAACGAGCCAAGAGCGTAACCCGGCGCTGAGGGTAACTTGCCCCAGCGTCTTTGACGTATTCATGGTTCCAATCCAAACGCACCGCGTCTCCGACTTTTAACTCCTTAGCAAATGCCAAAACGGTCGCACTAACCTCGTTACCCTCGACTAACGGCATCATAAATTGCGTGGCCTGGGGGTCACCGTGGTGTGGATTTGTTTTTTCGTAGGCAATATAGTCTACAATTCGGAAGATCGCTACGTCCTTAGCGTGTCCGCACTTATCTGGGCAAAGTGACGTCTTGTGGAGGCATGGCAAGTGGCGCACGCCTTCGTAGACCGCGTGAGTTGAATGCGTCGAAAGAATGTCGACCTGAGGGGCGGCTGCCCAAACAGGCGAAAGTCCGAGCAAGATGAGTAAGGCTAAGGACATTGAGCGCATAGTTAATTTCTAATGCCAAAAACCTCTGCTGCCAACCTTTCATCACTTAACAAATTCTAAGCTCGGATTACCCGGCACTTCTGAAAGCTCGTAGACCATTCGTAACCGTCCATCGGGTAACCAATGAAAATCCGTGAGTACGCCGTAGTAATAACCCTGTTCAGGCCTCATTCGGAAGATCCACTGCGAACCGCCCGTTTCGGGATAGTTCCATTGTGCTACATATCCCGTCTGAGGGGCAACCCGCGGCCAAAATAGCCCAGAAAACGCCTGCCCATCGCAGCCTGTGGCGATCGACAATCCAAACGACTTTTGGCCCGGTCGCGGAGTTACCAGAAATCCAGCACCCTTTTCTGAATGCCACATTTCCAACTCCAAATTTTCTGAAGACATATGCATACCAAGCGATGTAGTCACCACGGTGCATTTACCTTTAATAAAAACGTCAGAACGCTTGCCAACGCCGATTGGAGGCGTGAACGCACCCATCATTAAATCAAAGCCGTGCGAGTTCCCGTCTTGCGGGAGCGAAGAAGTTAGGATCTCAAGTCGGCGAGATTTCACCTGCTCTAACTTTTTAACTAAAACTAGCTGAATAGACTTTTGCTCAGAGGCCACCCTCCTTGATGAAGTATAGAAACCGTCCGCAGACGCAGAAATAACTAACTGAGGCAAAGCGTGCTGACCTTCTAGTTTGGCGACTCCATTGACATCCGTCTTCGCGCTCAGTCGCTGTCGGCGAGCTGGCGCATTCCAAATATTAGATGCACTAACTGGCAAAGTTTCGCAGGCGACATCAACAGACGACAAATGTCTGCCTTGTTCATCAACAACTTCGACTTGCAGATGAAAAACTGCCGCGAGGCACTGCAGACTCGACAATGTTACTATAGATAATGTGCGCATGGTTATCGGTTTTGATTAAGTGTTAGGCCTGATGTTTTTCCGATAAACGCGAACACTGGGTAAACATACGGGAACGCTACGTTTTTCCAGTCACTGTGTCGCCAGACGTAAGTTGATGCAGGGAGATACTCGACAGACTCAATTCCACGCGGCCAACCGAGGGGAAAGGGTCGAAAGTCCTCGTAGAGAGGATCCTGCATACTCACGCCATCCATCCGATAGTTAATAGCTCCAGCCAAAGGCACTGAACCTGCCGGACAACTGCGGGCAGGAATTGCATGTGCAAGTAATTCGTCGCGCACTGTCCACGTCAGTGTACTTGGCACTGTCCCTTGCGCACCCCAACCCGTCGTGGCGCCCTCTCGGCGCAGCACAACGCGCGAACCTGGTGAACGCGGCCCTATTGCACTCGAAGTCAATGCACCTTGAAGCCGGAAAGACGCAAAGAGCGGCTCAGTTCGCAGCAAGGTTGACCGAGTAAATAATGAACTTTCCATCAAGCGACGGCTTCGACGCGTTGCACTTTGTGCTAAGGCCCACCCTCCTTGTGAGTGTTGTGGATTAACCAACGATGAAGTCCATCGGCCCTTGGTTGTCTCTGCATAGATCCATGCACCGTAGTCACTAACTGTGAGTAATGAGGGCCAGAAAGCGGCGTCGGCAGGCGGAGGCATCAGCACATCTTCTGTCCGTGAATAAAGATTCAGTATGGGAGCACCGCCAGGTATCCGGCCCGTCCATCGACAAGTTGATCTTAAATCCTCAGACGGAAAAAGCTCAGCCCAACCCGAAGCCTGTGCAGCGGACCATGCATAAGGAGGCGTCGTCCGCCATGGACCTTGCAAAGGCAACATGAGTTGTTTTTGCAAAAGACCCTCAC
>CAIYUD010000086.1 GCA_903929325.1 uncultured Opitutia bacterium
TACGTAAAGCCCTCGCACTGCGCGTCGCCCTCGCTCGCGCCTTGGCATCATGAGTTATGTCTGGCGCAATGGAGCGTGTGTGCCCGGCGACACACTGCCTGGGTCCTTCCCTGCGGGCGCACAGTTCTTCGAAACATTCGCTTACCGTCAAAAAACAATCGAGTGCCTTGAAGATCATCTCGCACGCTTAACCTTAGGCATGAAGCACCAGTCGTTGCCTCTCGGGCCTTTAGCTTCAGGGGATCGTCGAGCGTGGAGGTCAGCGCTCGAAGGGCTTGAAGCCGGAGATTCTATTTTACGGTTATCTACAGGCAACGGCATTGAAGAACTCGGTGCACGTAGCCTCATGCCTTCGCCGCCGACATTTATTCTGCGGAACCTTCGCACCGTTCGCGACACCCCCGAATGGTTGCCTCGACCAAAGTCTGCACCTTGGGCGAATTCATTGGCGGCAACCATCGAGCTAAGATCCTTGGGCGTAGCCGCGGGAACGGAAGGCGTACAACTGGATGCACAAGGTAATGTTTCTGAAGGCACGCGCTCATCGCTCGCATGGGTTACCAACGGCGAGCTCTGTGTGTCCGCAGAGTCCACAGGGCGTCTGCCAGGCACAGCCCTGTCTCAACTCATCGCCTGTTGCGGATTGCCAGTTAAGTCGGTTGCCGTCCCTGCACCGCGCCAAGCGGAGGCTGTTTTACTCCTTCGATCGACGTTACCCGGCGGAGGAGTACCCATTACGGAATGGCAGGATGTTGACGGCCACGCAATTTGGCAGGCTGCGACAATCTCGCCCGCGTCAAAGTTGCTCGAACAGCTCGCCGCTTATCGCACTCAGCGTTCGGTCAGCTTTGCATAAAGTGGCAAGCAGACGGAGAGGATAAATAATCCGATATAAAGTACGCTCACCAGCGCCGCTGCGCAGACCGTTGCCAGTAATCCCGCAAAGCGCTCTGTCAGGTCGCCCAGTTTCAATTGAGCGAAAGCGAGATAGGCTAAAATTACTGAGATACCTAAGAGCAGCAGGAGTGAGCCTGCGAAATGGTTAAAGAAGACGTTCGTCAGGAAGGGTAGCTTGCCGGCGGTGCCGGTTACTGCGGCGATGAGAATGGGCTGCGAACGGAAGGCAATCATCCCTGCAATCGCAGGCATGGCTGGTACAAGGATGCAGGCCAACAAAGAGAGCCGACGCGCGTTGGTGTTATCCATAAGCTCTTTTTGTTCAAGATTCTCGGCGGGTCAATCCTCGCAAAGCTAATCTAGAGAGCTTGGGTTGACGCTCGCATTTTGAGCCTTTTATCGCACGATTTTGCTACTCATGGAAGTGAACTTACTTTGGCCTGCCTTCCTCCTCCTGAATGGCTCAGCTGTGGCGGTCTCTGTTTTGCACGGAATGATGACGGCTTTTCGTGCCCACGAGGTTGATGCATTGCGCGCTGCCCACCCCAAAGCTGCAGCGGTGCTTGACCGTTGTCATGAAGACAAAGCCAATACGCTCGCTGCCTTTGACCTTTTGCACACCGCCTGTGTTGGTATGAGCGCATTGCTCGGGGGTGTTTTGCTGGGCGATAAACTTTTAGGTAGAGCGGAGTCTGGTTGGGTTGGTGCGTTCATTATTACATCCAGTGTCATCTTAGTCTCATTCTTACTTTCGTGGTTAACCGGTATGTTGCCACGAAAGCTAGGTGCTCACCTGCGCGTAGCACTCGCCCCGCGTCTCTCGCCGGCGCTTTTCTTGGTGCGTGGTGCAGCGAGCATTCTCCGTCGCTTAGGTAAGATGCACGATGCCCTTGCGCCGGCCGAAGAACCTGGAATGGACGCAGCAGACGCCGAGATTGGCAGTGTCGCTCGGGCGGCTGCGCTTGCGGGTAAGATTACGTTGGCTGAAAGCACGCTCGTCACCAATGCCGTCCGCTTGGATGACATCCCTGTTTCTCAAGTCTTAACGCCACGACCTGTCGTCACTGCCTTTGATAGTTCGATGACCGTTGCGGATGTGCTGCGGCTCTTCCCAAGTGTGCCCCATGGACGTCTTCCCGTCTGGCAAGGTAACCCTGACCGAATTGTCGGTATTGTTCGCCGCCGCGATTTATTGAAGGCCGCCGGCGAAGATCGAGATTCTGTGCAAATGAGCGAACTCATGCACAAAGCACACGTCATCCCTGAGAACGCTTCCTTAAGTGATGCACTGAATGATCTTGTCCGCAGTCATCAACAGATGGCCGTCGTGGTTGACGAGTTCGGCGCATTTTCAGGAGTCATTACCCTCGAAGATATTTTTGAATCACTGCTCGGCGTGGAGATTTATGAGAAAGACGATCCACACCCTGATATGCGCGAGTTGGCGCGTCTGCGTGGACATCGGGCTGGGCGGCGAGCGACGACCGACGAAAAACCGCATAGCTAAACGCAATGCCGACCGAGATTCCGACAGCGGGTTTTTGGGTTCACAACTTGGACCCGATTGCAATTCACTTTCCGCAAAGCTGGGGTCTGCATGGAATTTATTGGTATGGTTTGGCCTACGCTTCGGCTTTCCTTATCGGTGGATGGTTGATGGGTCGGTGGCGCCGGCAGGGACTCGCACCGCTGCGTTCCGCCGAAGATGATTCAGCGCTCCTGACTGCAGTCATTGCTGGCGTTGTTTTTGGCGGACGGATCGGGCACGTCGTTCTTTATGCCGGGGAAGAATTTCTTTCTGACCCCGCGATGATTTTTCGCGTTTGGCAGGGCGGCATGTCTTTTCATGGCGGCATCGTCGGCTCAGGTCTTGGGGTTGCTTGGTTTGCACGGACACGACGCCGCTCATATTATGAAGTCGGCGATTTAATCTGCGCGTGTGCACCTGCAGGTCTTTTGCTGGGACGTTTAGCGAACTTTATAAACGCCGAGCTGATTGGCCGTCCGACAAATTTACCTTGGGCCGTTGTCTTCCCTTTGCCTGGCGGACTTTACTCTCCGCCCAGTCACCCTTCGCAATTGTACGAAGCAACCCTCGAAGGCCTGCTTCCCATGCTATGGATGTGGATGCGTTACCCACGTCGACTGCCCCCTGGCCGACTCGGCGGTGAATTCTTAATGCTGTACGCGGGCGCCCGTATACTTTGCGAAACGGTTCGCCTACCCGAAGACGGTTACATTATTGGGATCACCGCTGGACAGTTCTGGTGCTTGCCGATGGCTGCCTATGGCTTGTGGTTGGTCTTGCGAACCCGCGGCCAACCAGCCCAACCTTTACGCACATGACACCTGTACCGCTGCTCGACCTTGGTCCACAGAACCGCGCACTCGAGGCAGAGTTGCGTGCGGCCTTCGAGCGCGTGATGGGGTCCAACATGTTTATCCTCGGTCCAGAGATGGATGCCTTCGAGAAAGACTGCGCATCCGCGCTCGGCGTGAAGCATGCTATCGGCGTTTCTTCGGGTACCGATGCGCTCTTGTTAGCGCTTATGGCTCTCGGGGTGGGGAAGGGCGACGAAGTGCTGCTCCCGGCGTTCACCTTTTTTGCAACCGCTGGCTCGGTCGTGCGCTTGGGCGCTGAACCCGTTTGGTGTGATGTCGATCCACACACTTATAATTTAGACTTAGCGGATGCTGCCCGAAAAATTGGTCCGCGGTGTAAGGCTATCATGCCCGTGCACCTCTTCGGACAATCGATGGACATGGCTGCAGTCACGGCTTTTGCCAAAGCCCATAAACTCTTTGTCATTGAAGATGCCGCTCAATCGATGGGTGCTCGCTGGCAAGGCAAGCCAACGATGGCTTGGGGTGAGTTTGGTGCGACCAGCTTCTTCCCTTCTAAGAACCTTGGAGGCTTTGGCGATTCGGGCCTTGTGACGACGTCCGATAACAGCCTGGCAGAGCGTGCGCGCATCTTGCGCGTGCACGGCATGCAGCCGAAGTACTACCATAAGTTAGTTGGAGCCAATTTCCGGATGGATCCACTTCAGGCAGCCATGTTGCGCGCAAAGTTGCCGCATCTTCCGTCCTATAATTGTGCACGCGCTGGAAATGCTAATTTCTACAAGAGCACGTTGCTGGGTAAGCCGGGCATTGCCGAAAATACTGCTGGTGCTTCAGGCGGCGCAAAAATCCTTCTCCCAAAAGATTTTTCCGGCGAAGGCATCTGGAATCAATTCACGCTACGTGTCTTGAACGGTAAGCGTGATGCGTTGAAGGCATTTTTAGCCGATCGCAAAATTGGATCCGAAGTGTATTACCCGCTGACGTTGGATCGGCAGGAATGTTTCCGTGGAATTGGACGTGGCACCGAAGGGCTTGGCGTATCACACCGTCTCTCCGAGGAAGTGCTCAGTATTCCCGTCTTCCCAGAGCTGACGGACATCCAGCGTAGCACGGTTGCCGACGCCTTGGCAGAGTTTGCGCGTAGCTAAAGTTTATTGGCCCGGCTCGTACCAATAGCCGATACCGTGGATCGTACGGAAGCAGTTCAACGACGCACCTTGCCGGCCAAAAAGCTCGCGAATTTTGACGACATATTGGTCGAGTGAGCGACTACGTATGTCTGCGTGTACGCCCCAGACTGAGTGGATGAGCGCGTGGCGACTGACGATGACCCCAGGGTTGGCGTGGAGGTGGAAGAGGATGCCCAGTTCTTTGCGCCCAATTTTGCAACGCTGCCCGTCTCTAAATTCTAACTCAAGTCGTTCGGGGTGTACTTGTGCAGGACCAAAATCAAAAACACCCGTGGCCAAATCTGCATTACGCGTGAGACGTAAGTCGCGCGCCGTTTCTGTCCGCCGCAGTACCGCACGAAGGCGGGCGCACAATTCGACGCCATTGAAAGGCTTCCGGATGTAATCATCTGCGCCCGCGTCCAGCGCTCGCGCAACGACGGTATCACTATCGGTTGCGGATAAGATGACCACTGGCACAGGTGCGCGCAGGCGCTGCATGCGCGCAAAGAGCTCCATGCCATCCATGTCCGGGAGTGAGAGGTCGAGTAGCACCAAGTGTGCATGGTTGGCCTCAAGGTGCTTAAGGGCGCTCCCACCTTTGTGGAAAAGATGGGTCGTAAAACCCGCTTCGCTGAGTTGTTCGTCAATCAGCGAGGCCAGGCTCCGGTCGTCTTCAACGACCGCAACTACGGGTTTTTGTTTTGTGTTCATAAAGCCGAGGGGTAGCGGCTGAACGGTGGGGTAAAATGTTATACAAAAAATTTCGTCACAGGGACAAGTGTAAATCTAAATTGTAAAAGCGCCCGAGAGACACAGGTTTGTGACATGCGAGATTCTATGCGCCAACTTTGGACTCGGGTGGTGATTGTGCTCATGATTTTAACAGCTCTATGGGGCGCTTGGGTTACGGCAGAAAATGGCTTCCGTCGCGGGAAGATCGGCCGCCCTTCTGTCGTCAACGAACCGAAAAATAACTAGTGCAAACCATTGTTTAATAAGCACTTATGCTTATTTACAAATAATTAACTAAAGCAACTGATGTGCTAAAAGTGAGCCATATCCCGTTGACACCCCTTTTAGGCTGAAAAGACTCATTTTTTACTCTTATCCGGATCCTATGAGACTTCCCAAGTCCTCGTTGGTGGCTGCAGCTTGCCTGCTGACCGCTGCCCACTCTTTTGCTTATCAGAATGTGACAATTCTGAACATTGACGGGGAGAGTGTCACCGCCATCGGCGGAGGTGGAACCCTTTCAGTTCTCAACGGAGTACCTCAAGGCAACAATCTCGTATTCAATCCTGCGGGTGGCAGTTCGGTCATTATTACCGCCGGACAAACCCTGACAATCAACAGCGAGTACGCGACGACGGTTGAAGCTTCGTTCCAAGAGTTTGGTGAGACGGATGTAGCGCAGATGGTGACCGGTGCAAACGGTACTGTTTACAAAGTCGACCCCGTTACAGGTCTGCGCACCGGTGGTAATGTCGTCAAAAATGGCGGCGGCTTACTCCAGCTCAATTCCTTCAGCGGCATCTCTGGAAATATCCGCTACGGCTTCGTCGGCCCTGGTGTATTTGTTGGTCGCAATGGCGGGACAGGATTCGACTTCCCACTCGACACGACCTCATTCGTTGCCGGTCCTGGTAGCGATGGTTCCACGCCAAGCGATCTTGCGCCCGACATTCTCGGCGACCCTGATGGCCGTAACGCTTATCGTCAAAACGGCATTCAAGGAACATTTACGATTAACGAAGGCACTGTCCGCCTTTCTGGATTCCTTAACGTCTGGCATGATTTTGGTGCAGGCGACTATGCGTTGATTCCTGGGCTCCCACCTATTCCACCCAATGTTGTCGTTGAGACAGCGACGAATAACGCTGCAGGTGTTGCTTCTTCTCGTGTCTTAGCCAAGCGCATGACGGGTGTAAACTCCGTGATCCTCAATGGCTCATCGGTTTTAGAGTTTACGAACTCTCCGCTTAACGTTCCTACAAAGACTTCTACCAACCTTACGGATGGGTCGGCTTTGCGCTACAACTTCCTGCACAATGTGCGTGCTGGTCTTAACGACGACCAGCTGCAGACAGAAATTATTGTCGGCACAACGGATGACTACCGTCTCATTCTCCACACCGATCAAGCAGAAGTAAGTTCCGTCGGTATTCTCGCAGGTGCAGGCAGCGTCGTAAAGACGGGTGCCGGCAGCCTCACGATTATCAATGAAGCTACCTTAACGGGAGACTTCACTGCCGCAGGCGGCCGCACGATCCTCGACAGTGCCGGTGGGCGCGCTCTGGCATCTGTTGCCAGTGTGAATCTCGCAGGCACTATGGACGCGACGGACGCCACAGGCTCGGATGTTACTTCGTTAAGTAATTTATCCCGACGTGGACTTTTCGTGCGCTACCTCGAAGCGCGCGTTGACATTAATGCCGACGGCGCCCTCGAGACGATTTACAA